>NZ_JACJEZ010000006.1:0-156213 GCF_014164365.1 Pseudoalteromonas sp. SG43-6 | reverse complement strand
ACCCTCAGCGCCACCGTGGATGCCAATGGTGATTGGGTAATTAGCCCGACAACCCCACTGCCTGATGGTGCGTTTAGTGTTGATGTCAGTGTCCTTGATGGTGTTGGCAACGAAACCACCGACTCGGTTAGTGGTGTGATTGATACCACCTCGCCGAGTCTCACTGTACAAGGTGTCGGTGCTGGCAGTGACGTCACCCCGGTATTCAGTGGCACCAGCAATGAAATCGGTGGCACAGTGACCTTAGTGGTTACCGATGCTAACGGGGTCGAACAAACCCTAAGCGCGACAGTACAAAGCAATGGTCAATGGTCTGTGGAAGTACCAAATGGCTTGAGCGAGGGCGATTACAGCGTTGAGACGACCATCCTGGATGCGGCTGGAAATAGCACGCAAGTCAACTTAACGGGCACTATTGATACCTCAGTGCCTGTTGTTATGGTTAATGATAATGGCCTTGGAAACAATGCGACACCAACGATTACGGGTACCTCAACCGAGCCTACGGGCACCGTTGTTAGCATCAGTATCGTGGATGTCAATGGCGATAGTTATGGATTAAGTGCCACCGTCCTCGCTGATGGTTCATGGCAAGTAACAGCACCAAGCTTAACGGATGGCAGTTATACAGTAACCGCCAGTATTACCGATGCGGCAGGCAATACCGGCAGTGACACCGGCACTGGCAGTGTGGATACCTTAGATCCGTTGATCAGTATCAATAGCCTCGGTGCCATTAATGATGATACGCCGACACTCAGTGGCACCTCGTCAGAGCCAGCAGGAACTATTATAAATCTTGTTGTGACCGATAGTGTCGGGACCAGTACCACGCTTAGTGCAACGGTTAATACCAATGGTGAGTGGGCGGTCACCTCGCCAGTCCTCGGTGATGATGATTACACGGTGGTTGCGAGTGTCAGTGATGCAGCGGGCAACAGCAACAGTGCCACCGATACCTTTACACTTAACACCTTAGCCCCGAGTATTACCATCAACGCGATAGGTGAAACCAACGACACTACACCGACCATTAACGGCACCAGTGATGCGCCAGATGGCAGTGTTGTCACGGTAGTGATAAATGATGGAATAAACCCCGCAGAGACAGTTCAAACTACCGTAACCGGCGGCACATGGAGTGTCACGGCCAGCAGTGATTTAGCGGAGGGTGACTTTAGTGTTACCGCCACCGTTGAAGATGGCGTGGGTAATCAAGGCACCGCCAGCGTCACTGGGATCATTGATACCACCATGCCGGATATCAGTATTAATCCGCCAGCCGACAGTAACGATACCACGCCTACCATCAGTGGCACCGCCAGTGCGCCACAGGGCAGCATAGTTACGCTGGTGTTTAATGATGCCGCGGGTAATTCACACACAGTCACTACGCAAATGACACCATCAGGCACATGGTCAGTGCCGGCGCTGGATGCATTAGCAGAAGGCACTTATACGGTTACTGCAAGTGTATCAGATCAAGCGGGGAACCCAGCCAGTGCGAGTGTGAACGGGTTAGTTGATGTCACCGCGCCGGTTATTAGCGTGAATGCGCTGGCAGATAGCAGTGATGTTACTCCGCTCATCAGTGGCCAAAGCAGTGGGGTGCCAGCGGGTACGCAAGTGAACGTTACAATCATCGCTGCCAATGGCGCAGTACAAAGCGCGACAGCAACAACGGATGGCGCAGGCAATTGGTCCGTGGAGGCCAGTAATGCGATTATCGAAGGCGAGTACACAGTCAATGTCAGTGTGACAGACTCCGCAGGCAATACCGGCACCGATAGCGAAACTGGGGTGATAGATACAACCGCGCCAAGCGTTACCATCGATGCACCGGCATTGACGAATGATAATACGCCAGTGGTGACAGGCACATCGGATCTAGCCAGCAGTGACATTGCGATTACCTTTACGGATGCTAATGGCAGCCATACCGTGACAGTGCAAACCAATGCCAGTGGTAATTGGAGTGCCGAGGCCACGCAACCGCTGGTTGATGGTGCATACACAGTGACTGCCAGTATCACCGACGATGCAGGCAATACAGCCAGCGCCAGTGACAACGGCGTGGTGGATACCATCGCCCCAGAACTGAGAATTATACCTTCCTTCTTACTTGGCAATTTAGTATCGCTATCAGGTGATTCAGACTTACCAGCGGGAAGCACCATCACTATCACGGAACATTTAGTGGGAGGGTTAATTGGTGCAAGTTATACGGCAACTACAGATACTGATGGTAATTGGCAATTACTTAACTTAACGGTGCCATTACTTGACCTTGCCTATGTTACTGCCAGCGCAACTGATGCAGCAGGAAATATTAGTACGGTCAGCACACTCGATTTTGATAACGTAGCACCTGATTTAACGGTCAGTGTTGACGCGTTGAGCAACGACACAACGCCAGTTATTTCAGGTGATACGGATATGGGTCAAGGCACTGTGATTAATTTGACAGTGGTTGATAGTGATAATGTCAGCCAAACATTTACCGCAGTGGTACAGGCTGATCAAACCTGGTCAGTATCTGTGCCGCAAGCTATTGCACAGGGAACCTATACCGTTACTGCCTCTGTGCGCGATGGGGTTGGTAATTTGACTACTGAGCAAACGACTGGAGTGATTGATAGTGTGGCGCCAAGTTTATTTATCGATAATTTAGCGCCAACAGCAAATACTGCCCCAACAATAACTGGCAGCAGTAATGAAATAGGCGGAGATGTATCGGTCACAATTGCAGGACAAACGTTGCAAGCGACAGTGGCAAGTAATGGCACTTGGCAAGTAACGCTACCAAGTGCATTGACTGATGGTGATTACACGGTTGATGTAACGATCACCGATGATGCAGGTAATCAACAAACGGCATCTGCGACACTGACCATAGATAGCACGACACCAGTGCTTACAATCACAGCCCTTGGAGTGGGCAACGATGCGACGCCAACAATTTCTGGTACGTCAACAGAGCCGCAGGGAACTGAAGTGGCTATCGTGTTGGTTGATGCAAACGGTGACACTCAGCAATTTACAGCACTAGTGCAAGCCGATGGCAGTTATTCAGCAACTCCAACCGCTGATATTGCTGATGGTGACTACATTGTTACGGCTACTATTACTGATGCCGCTAACAATATAGGCACAGTTCAAGGTAATGGCACGGTTGATACATTAGATCCTAGTTTAACCTTGAACGGACTAGGCACATTTAATGATAGTACACCGATGATTTCAGGGAGTAGTGATGAAATAGGCGCCACGGTAACAGTGAATGTCAATGATGACTCAAACAGTTATCAACTAACTGCTGTTGTACAAGCAGATGGCAGCTGGTCAGTTCAAGTTATTGATGCATTAAACGATGGCGCAATTACTATTACGGCTAATGTGAGTGACACTGCTGGCAATCAAGCATCGGCTTCAAGTAACGCAACATTGGATACTAATGCGCCGACTATCTCGATTGCGAGTTTACAAGCAACGATGGATACAACACCAACTATCTCTGGTACCACCGATGCCAGAGATGGTACGAATGTAACGATTGAAATTATTGCCTCGGGCATTGTTGTGCAAACATTGACTACTCAAGCTTTGGCTGGGCAATGGACTATTGATGTCAGTAATGCACTTGTTGAAGGCAGCTATACTGTGAATGCAGTTGTCAGCGAGGACGGTTTAACTGGCTCGTCAAGTACTAGCCTAGCAATAGACTTAACCGCACCAACATTGGCTGTCAATTCGCCTAGTATTACAAATGATACAACACCATTAATTAGTGGCACATCAGATGCTGCGCAAGGCACTGTAGTTGAATTATTGATCACTGATAGTACTGGCACAGAGCAATCTGTGCAGGCAACAGTTAAAGCAAATGGTACATGGTCTGTAGCGCTTGGAAGTGCGCTTGCAGAAGGAAGTTATAGCATTGCTGCAACTATCACTGACATTGCTGGGAATAGCAATTTGGCTCAAACAACAGGTGAAATAGATTTAACTCCACCAACAGTGTTGATTGATCCATTAAGCAGCACCGCAGATAAAACCCCAATTGTTTCAGGGGGAGCTGTGGGGGCTGTTGCTGGCAACACCGTTGCTGTTACTTTTACTGACGCACAAGGGGCTAGTCATACCATCAATACAACACTCGCAGCAGATTTAACATGGCAAGTCGAAGCTTCCCAAGCACTTGCGGAAGGCGCTTACTCAGTCACTGCTGTGGTCACCGATACTGCGGGTAATGTAGGGCAACTAACCGCTAATGCTGTTATAGATAGTATTGACCCTGAGATCACAATTGATCAAAGTAGTTTGATATTAACACAAGACACAACGCCACTTATTAGTGGGACATCTGATGAAGCGAATGCCACTGTTGAGGTGACCTTTACTGACGCAAGTGGTACTGAACAGGTTGTAACAGTTACTACGGATGCTCAAGGTGATTGGCAAGCAGCTGCAAATACCGCGTTAGCTGAAGGTGTTTATTCCGTAAAAGCAACAATCACTGATATGGCGGGTAATCAAGGAGAAGACAGTAAAACGGGCGGTGAAGTCGATATTACACCACCTGCACTTACGATTGTCCCTTCTTTCCTTCTAGGCAGTTTGGTTTCCTTATCTGGCACATCAGATTTACCTGAAGGCAGTGTTGTTACCATTACAAACCATTTAGTGGGAGGCGCTGTTGGTTTACCTTACACTGCAACGGTTGATGCGAACGGTGATTGGAGCGTATTGAATTTATCGGTATCATTACTGACACTAGCTTACGTTGAAGCCTCGGCAACCGATGCGGCTGGCAATACCACGACTATTAGTACTTTGGATTTTGATAATACGGCGCCTGAACTAACGTTATCTACCCCTGCATTGACGATGGATAGCACCCCAACTATTAGCGGAACCACTGATTTAGGTGAGGGAGCGCAAGTAACATTGGTGGTAACTGGTCAAGGAGTTGCAACACAAACCTTTAGCGCGACAGTGCAAGCGAATGGCAGTTGGTCAGTTAATGTACCGCAAGACTTAGGTGATGGACAATATACGGTTCAAGCGAGTGTGCGCGATGGAGTCGGCAACCTAACTGAGCAGACGGCCAGTGGTGTAATTGATACTACCGCGCCAACACTCACTATAAATCCTTTATCAATTACCAGTGATGCGACTCCAACGATTAGCGGTACAAGTAATGAGTTAGGAGCAACGGTAACCGTAACCATTGATGGCCAAACACTAACAACTTTAGTAAATGGATCTGGCTTATGGCAAGTCACTACAACGACTCTTACTGATGGCGATTATAATATTAATGCGACTGTGAGTGACAGTGCAGGTAACAGTATCAATCAAACAGCGAACCTAAGTATAGATACAGAAGCACCAGAGTTAACTATAGCGCCATTATCATTATCTAATGATAGTACGCCAACCATAAGTGGTAATTCAAATGAGCCACAAGGAAGCACAGTTTCTATTACTGTGGTGGATAGTAATGGTAATACTCAAAATTTAATTGCTACTATAGATAGTAATGGTAATTGGCAAGCCACGGCAGCAGCTTTACCTGATGGCACATTCACAGCAACAGCGTCAGTGACAGATAGTGCGGCCCTGACTACAACAGCTTCAACAACAGCTGTGATCGATACCAGTGCGCCAACTATTTCGGTTGATTCTATAGGGACTATAAATGTAGCCACCCCTCAACTCAGTGGTTTAACTAATGAGCCTGCAGGTACGCAATTGAGCGTCACAGTTACCGATAATAATTCCAGTTATACTTATACGACGCAAGTACAAGCCGATGGCAGTTGGTCAATTAATGTTACAGATTCACTGGTTGACGGCACTATCACAGTCGCTGCAAGTATTACTGATTTAGCGGGTAATTCAACAACCTCAACGTCGGTAACTGGATTATTGAATACCAGTGCACCAAGCATTGCAATTGTTGCTCCTGCAGATACCAATGACACAACTCCCAATTTCAGTGGCAGTAGTGACGCTGTCGATGGCAGTGAAGTCGTTGTTACAGTAACGGATAGCGCGGCCCAGACACAAACTTATAATACAACAGTAGTCGATGGTTTGTGGATTGTCTTAGTTACTCAAGCTCTTAGCGAAGGTATTTATACTGTTACAGCGACAGTCACTGAAGCAGGGCTAACAGCAGATGCTAGTGTTAGCGGTTTAGTTGATATTACTGCACCGGTATTGACTATTAATGAGCCTGGTACTAGTGGCGATGCAACACCTGTAATATCGGGTAGCACTGATGCGGGAGTCGGTTCAATAGTTACCATAGTACTAGTTGATAGCTTAGGTACTACAGATACAGTTACTGCTATGGTACAAGCTGGGGGAGTATGGAGTGTTGCATCAAATCAAATACTGGCTGAAGGGAGTGTCGCAATTACCGCCTCGGTTAATGATAGTGCAGGTAATCAAGGTAGCAATACCGCGACACTAATATTAGATTTAACGGGTCCTGTTATTGCTATTGATGTAATCAGTGACACAAATGATTTAACACCTCAGATCACCGGCACAGTAACTGGTGCACCTGGAAATAGCCAAGTTACTGTATTGTTTACTGATGCGGCAGGTAACACGCAAACGGTTACAACCACAACTGCGAGTAACGGTAATTGGTTAATTGAACCAAATACAGCACTTGCAGCGGGTAGTTATACTGTGGATGTGACCGTGCAGGATGAATACGGTAATGCCACCACGGTACAAGAATCAGGTGTTATTGATACGGTTGCTCCGACTATTGCCATTACGAGTGGGCTGATATTAACCAATGATGCGACACCTGAAATCAGCGGCACATCGAGTGAAGCTGGGCGCACAGTCACGCTGATATTTGATAATGGTATAGCGCAAACATCAGTAACAACTACTACGCAAGGCGATGGTAGTTGGAGTATTTCACCAAACGATATTCTGCTTGATGGCAGTTATACCGTCAGTGCAACAGTGTCAGATATTGCTGGGAATACCACTGCTACCTCTGCGATGACAGGTCTTGAGATAGATACTATCCCGCCATCACTTACGAACATAGATACAAATAGTATATTGTTAGGCCTAGTTGTGACAGGTTTTGATGGTGAAACTGATGCTGAAGATGGAGCTATTGTAAGGCTTGATAATGCGCTGGCACTCGGGATCACCTTATTAAGTGATGGTGGGGCTGTTGTAAATAATGGCACATGGAATATCGGCATTGTTGATGTAAATTTGGCCGATTTACTTGGCGCAGGCTTAAGCGATGCTCGCTTTAGCATTACAGATTCAATCGGTAATATAAGAGTGGTTGATATTAATGGTCAGGACCTTGAGATAAATGGAGTGGATGTTAGTTCTGCAGGTGTTGAACCTAGCGCTGAATTCAGTGGCAGTGATAATAGTACTGAATTATTATCATCAAACGATGATAGTATTGATTTAAGTAAAATTAGCAGTGTTGCTCCGGTATCTGAATTAACACCACAACTGAGTCAATTAACAGTTGCAGATCTTCTTGCAGAGAGTGAACAAAATAACTTGCTCGCACTCGATCCTGTGAGTGAGAGTAATAGTCTGGTGTTTACAGCACAGCAGAAAGCTACTGCGGAGCCTGCTCTTGATGTGCAAAATCAATCAGAGGAAATGATTAAGAAATTAATCGAAAGCGGCAATAATCAAATTGATAGTTAATTATTGTTAAGCAAAAGATATAAGGCGCGGGTTGTCCCGCGCTTAATCACTTTCGAGATAATTTTAAATAGGGAAAGAAAAATAATAAAGGGAATTTTGTAAAACTAAAAGTAGGAGTCAAATTATGCTTTTAAGTTATGGACGATCTTACTGTTACCATGAACAACACTACCATCTTGGTCATATGTTGTAGAGGTTGGCACACCAATCAAAATGTCTTTTAATTGTTTTACTGTTAATTGTGCATGGTGGGCTGCATGAGCATTAACGTCATTCTTCTTTTTACATGACTCTAATAGCTTATGCACATCACTCGTTAAGCTTGTTACTTCGTCAGATTCAACGTCATTACCTGCAAATAAGGCTTTGAGTTCTTTATCTAACGTTTGAATTTGACTTAAAAAGGTAAGTTTTTGTTTCGCGATATCTTTAAGGCCCTCGCCACGACGGGAGGCTATAGCGGTTAATTCATCTTCTAAGATATCAGCAAGGGATGTTAAGCAATTTAGCTGCATAACAAGTTTAGAACTGATCAAACTGGTGTGATCAGCCATACACATCAAACTCAAATGCAGCGATATTTTTAGCTAGCTTTTCAGCATCGATTTGATATTTACCTTCAGTAATTGCTTTTTTTAGCTCAGCCACTTTGTTGCTATCAAAACCAGAAGATTGCTGTGCTTTATCTTGCAAAGATTTTAATTGTTGCGCTTGTGGCGTTAAGCTTACTGAGTCAGCAGTCGCTTTTGGCGTAGTTGCTTGCGCAGTATTAGCATTATTATTTTGTAAATCAATTTTTTGCTGTTTAGCATTGGTCAACACATTAGCCTGTTGCTGACCTTTATTTACTTGGCTTACCATGATTTTAACCTATACATTATCCAACACATGCCTTGTTATCGGCAACCATGTTAGAAACTTTAGCACAAATACGAAAATTTAAATAATTACCTGCACAGACTCAACACCATCAACGCGGGCATTTAAAACTTTCCCTGACTTTGCATTTTTAACCTTTACCTGCTCTCCTAAAGTACCATCTTCTAGGGCTAAACCGGAAGTTTTTATTTTCAATCCTCGAATTATTGCAAAAATAGTGACATTATCGCCTTTGCAGACCATACAGATTTGATTTAATGCAACAGGGTAACCACTGCGGATATTACGTTTGCTGCGGCTACCAATCAGCAGCTCTTGATTTTGTAAATACTGCGCTCTTACGAAATGTTTTGGTTTCATAATCAAACGTAAATGATGAGCTTCAATAACCTCCCCGCGACTTAAATTTTCAGTGGCTATAATCACAGGTGTGAGTTCAATCATACGTACATGAACATATTGACTCCAACCATTGAGGTCATCACATTTTATTTGTACGGTTATTTGGCGATTAAATGGCGGCTCAGTAGGAATATTAAATGCAAGGTCGCTGTTGCAGCCACGATCAGGTATCCGACTATCCAATGTTAGAGCATTGAGTTCCTTATCATCGGCGGTATTAGGGTCTAATTGATCATAGACATGGGATACAGCAAGTTCTTGCAATTGTTCTTTGCTATATGTTTGTGCATACAGTGGAGTAACTAGGCATAAGCTAGCAAGAAAATAAAAAACACTGTATCTTCGGCTTTTTTTTAACAAACTCATAATGTTTCGACTATGCTTATGGTTGAAAACAGGGTATAAATATTTAGCGTCAATAAACAGACGCTCCCGTGTAGTTATGTAGCTTTACAGAAAGAAAGCAATTATTGTTCCGTTCTTATTCGCTTTCTTCAGGAGATTGAAATGGCAGGCATTTTAGACTCAGTTAACCAACGTACTCAATTGGTTGGGCAAAACCGTCTTGAATTATTATTATTCAAGCTAAGAGGGCGGCAGCGCTTTGGTATTAATGTGTTTAAAGTGAGAGAAGTACTGCAATGCCCTCCTTTAACAAACATGCCGAAGTCGAATGCCTATGTAAGAGGTGTCGCACATATACGTGGGCAAACTATTTCTGTTATTGATTTATCAATGGCTGTAGGTGGCCCTGCGATCGAGAATATTAAAGATAGTTTTATTATCATTGCTGAATATAACCGCTCCGTACAAGGTTTTTTGGTTGGCGGCGTTGAGCGAATTGTAAATATGAATTGGGAAAAAATAATGCCGCCACCGTCTGGGGCTGGCAGATATTCGTATTTAACAGCAGTGACAGAAATTGAAAATGAGTTAGTCGAAATTCTTGATGTAGAAAAAATATTAAATGAAATTTGCCCGGTAAATACTGAAGTCAGTGCAGCAATAGCTAATGATGGTGAAATTCAAAAAGACTTAGGTGAGCGCATCGTATTTATTGCCGATGACTCTGCCGTTGCTCGTAATCAAGTCAAACGTGCTCTAGAGCCGTTAGGCGTGCAGACTGAGCTTGCTAAAAACGGGAAAGAAGCATTAATTCGCCTCCGGGAAATTGCTGCACTTGACTGTAAGCATGATATTACCGAGCGAGTTGGTTTATTGATCTCTGATGTTGAAATGCCAGAAATGGACGGTTATACCCTCACGGCTGAAATAAAAGCAGATCCAAAGTTAGCCCCATTACATGTTATTCTGCATACATCACTCAGTGGTGTGTTCAATCAAGCGATGATTGAAAAAGTGGGGGCTGATGACTTTATTGCTAAGTTCAATCCGGATGAGTTAGCTACAGCAGTGAAAAAATGGGTTCATTGTGACTAATTTGAAAAGGCGGTGTTACTTTGGAAAATAAGCATTTACAACAAAGTGAGTACGATCAGTTTCGTTCTTTTTTAGAGCAACAATGTGGCATTGTTTTGGGTGATAATAAGCTTTATTTAGTCAAAAGCAGGCTTGCTCCGCTAATGGTTCGTTTCAATGTTGAGTCATTGTCACAATTGGTCAGTAAAACACTGAGTCCGCATGAGCGGCAGTTACGTGCCGCAGTTGTTGATGCTATGACGACCAATGAAACTTTATGGTTTCGGGATCAATACCCGTTTGAACTATTACAAAGTAAGTTATTCCCAGAGCATAAAGAGTTGCGTCGACCGTTGAAAATTTGGTCAGCGGCAAGTTCCTCAGGACAAGAGCCATATTCTATTGCCATGTCGGTCGCTGAGTTTCAAGCTAAGCAGCCGGGTGTATTAAAAATGGGCGCGCAGATCATCGGCACCGATATTTCTAATACTATGTTAGATATGTGTAAACATGCAGAATATGACTCTCTTGCTTTAGCTAGAGGGCTGTCGGTAGAGCGCAGGAAGAAGTTCTTCAAAGATAGCGGCAATGGGATGGCGCAAGTTAACGACTCAATAAAAAAATTAGTGAGTTTTCGACACCTTAATTTATTAGATTCATACGCACTAATGGGCAAATTTGATATTATTTTTTGCCGTAATGTGCTGATTTATTTTGCACCTGAGGTGAAAGCCAAAATTATTGCTCAGTTTGCTCAAGCACTTAACCCTAAGGGGTATTTATTTTTAGGTGCTTCAGAGTCTATGTCAGGGTTAAGTAACGAGTTTGATATGGTACGCTGTAATCCTGGTATTATTTATCAAAAGAAATAACTTACCAGCGTAAATAACGCGCTAAAACGTAAGTAACTCAAATCTCATCGGTAGTAAAGCCGAATCTAGAATACGATAAAACGATGTGCCTCCACATCGTTTTTCTTTTTAAATCAAAAATTAAACACTTCATAAAATACTAATCTAGTTGGCTCACCTTTTGCATTAATCATCTTAAGTCAATTTTTTGGAGATGGTTATGGCTATCAGTTTTGATAAAGCATTTGGGGTTCATCCTCATGCAATGTTGATCCGTTCGCAACGTGCTGAGTTATTAGCAACCAATATCGCTAATGCTGATACGCCGGGCTATAAAGCGAAGGATATCGACTTTGCCTCAGCATTGAAAGCGGCAAAAAGCCACCAGCAAGGCGGCAATAACATGGTAACAACTAACCCGAATCACATTGCCGGTGGTAGTCGTTATGTCGGTAATAGTGAAATGTTTCGTTCGCCAAATCAAGCAGATACAGGTGATGGTAACTCGGTTGATATACAAGTGGAACGAAACTTGTATACAAAGAACTCATTAGAGTATCAGGCAAGCCTGCAATTTATGAGTAGTAAAATTAAAGGCCTTAAAAAAGCCCTCGGTAGTCAAGGAGCCTAAGCATGAGTTTATATAACGTTTTTGATATTTCAGGTAGTGGTATGAGTGCGCAAAATGTGCGTTTGAACACCACCGCAAGTAATATTTCCAATGCCAATAGCATTAGCTCAAGCCAAGACAAAACTTACCGGGCGCGTCACCCTGTTTTTGCAGCTGAACTGATGAAAGCATCAGAATCAACTGGTAATACGCAGGGATCGTCTGTTGGCGTTAAAGTACTAGGCATTGTAGAGAGTAATAAACCACTGCAAATTGAATATAACCCAAATCACCCCAGTGCGGATGAAAATGGTTATATCTACAAACCTAACGTTAATGTCGTTGAAGAAATGGCTAATATGATTTCCGCCTCACGCTCTTATCAAACCAATGTGCAAGTTGCTGATGCAGCGAAGCAAATGTTAAGTAAAACACTGTTGCTTGGGCAGCGGTAATTGAGGGTTAGATTATGAGTAACGACATAAATACTGCATCATCAAGCTATATAGATTCGCTTCGTTGGCCGAGTAAACAAGAGGCTGACGAAAAGACTGGTGAAAAGAAAAGTGATGCATTAACGCAAGAGGATTTCTTTTCATTATTAACGCAGCAACTGTCGTTTCAAGATCCCAGTAAACCTGCGGACAACGACCAAATGATTGCACAAATGACGAACTTTACCATGGCAGAAGGTATCTCAAATTTAAATTCAAAGTTTGAGTCTTTGGCTGCTTCAATGACCTCTAATTCAGCGTTGCAAGCATCAACTCTGGTAGGTAAAAAAGCTTTAGTTGAATCAGATACATTAGATCTTAACAGCAGTGGTGATGTCTCGGGCATGATTGCTGTTGAAAGTCCCGTTAAAGATTTAAGGCTCAGTATTACAGATGCTTCCGGACAACTAGTGAGAGTAATTGAGTTAGGTGATAAACCTGCTGGTGGCTTACGTTTTAACTGGGATGGAAAAAATGAAGCCGGTGAGAGCCTTCCGCCAGGAGAATACAATATCAAAGCAGAGGGCAGCATGGGCGAAGAATTTACTAGTTTACCCATGGCCTCTTATAAAAATATTGATAGCGTCAATATTAATGGCGCTAACGGTATTATTATTAACACTAAAGAAGGGGCAGTTAAGCTGTCTGATGTCGCAGAAATTGCGTGATAAATTTTATTTATTTTTTAGCCTATTGGCTAAATTTTATAGGTTAGAGGTGAATTATGAGTTTTAATATTGCATTAACTGGCATTGCTGCCGCACAAAAAGATTTGGATGTTACTGCTAATAACATCGCTAATGTAAATACTTACGGTTTTAAAGAATCGAGAGCTGAGTTTGCCGATGTTTATTCATCATCAGTTTTTTCTTCGGGTAAAACTAAAAATGGTGATGGTGTACAAACAGCATCTGTAGCACAGCAATTTCACCAAGGTTCAACATTAGGCACTAAAAATTCACTCGATCTTGCTATAGGAGGTGAAGGATACTTTGCTCTTAGCAATGAGTTAGGCTCACAAGATAAAACATTTACTCGTGCAGGGGCGTTTAAATTAGATAAAGATAACTTTATCGTTGACGCACAAGGTAATTACTTACAAGGCTTTCCTGTTGATGAAGTTAGTGGAGATGCAACATCAGTAAGTTTAACCTCCTCTGGGGCGATTCAAATTCCTGATTCGTCAGGTTCCCCGCGCGCTACCACAAGTGTATATTCGTCATTTAGATTGGATTCGACCAAAGATACACCGACTATTACACCATTTGATCCAACTCAATCAGGGTCATATACTCACTCTACCTCAACCAATGTTTATGATTCGCTAGGTGAGCCGCATACTATGCAATTGTATTTTGTGAAAACAGATGCAGCTGTTACAGGTAATGCTAATGAGTGGCAAACCTATGCAACGTTAGACGGTCAAGCATTCAACCCAGATGGTAGCTCGCAAGGCGCTACTGGACCATTTAACCCAATTTCAACATTTCAGTTTGATGCGAACGGCTTACCACTTAACACCAATGGTACCGCAAATACAGGCAATACATTTAACCCTGTTGTGTTAGATAGCACTAATTTGACAGGGTTTTTAGGCAATGGTGCTAGCTTTCCTAATAATGTAACTATCAACTGGCGCGATGAAGCAGGTACCTCTGCAAAAATCCCGACTCAGCATGCAGGCAAGTTTGAAAATAAAGTATTATCTCAAGATGGTGCTGCTGTGGGACGGTTGGCAAATATAGACATTGGTGTTGATGGAAAAATTGTTGCTTCTTATAGTAATGGCGACTCTAATTATTTAGGACAAGTTGCGTTAGTCCGTTTTCCCAATTCACAGGGGTTACAACAAGTAGGCAATACGTCATGGAAGAAAAGTTTAACTTCAGGTGACCCTGTAGCGGGTGAAGCAAATTCAGGCGCATTTGGTAAGATTAGCTCATCAGCATTAGAGCAATCAAACGTGAACTTAACCAATGAGCTTGTTGATTTGATCAGCGCACAGCGTAACTTCCAAGCTAACTCGCGTGCACTCGAAGTGAATTCAACACTACAGCAAGCTATTTTGCAGATCCGTTAATCTCGTTTTAATATTTTTTACAATCCGACACCTAGGCTGCTATTTATTAGCAGCCTTTTTTATTTGTGCTTGATTATATTTTGTAATTTATTACGTCATTTTATTGTGGCACTTATCTTGCATTTGTCATGTTATAGATTTTTAACGTGAGTCGATGTTATGGACAAGATGGTCTACATTGCAGCGTCTGGAGCTAAGCAAAGTTTGCGGGGCCTAGAGCTTAAAGCAAATAATTTAGCAAATGCCAATACCACAGGCTTTAAAGCTGACTTCGCGCAAGCGCGCTCAATGCAAGCTTTTGGTGAAGGCTTACCGACACGTGTTTTTACTATGCAGGAACGGCCAGGCTCTAATATGACTTCCGGCGGTATTGTTGAAACTGGACGTGATCTTGATATTGCTATGAGCGATAAAGGGTGGCTTACAGTGCAAGATGCTTCAGGTAATGAGGCATATACTAAAGTTGGCACGTTGAATATCACTCCTGATGGCGCTTTGATCACCAGTCACGGGCGTCAAGTTATTGGCGAAGGTGGACCGATTATTTTGCCATTGCCAGTGGAGAAAGTCGAATTTAGTGACGATGGTTCAATCCAAGTTCGCCCGCAAGGTGCGCCGGCTAACTTTTTAGAAGTTGTTGACCGTTTGAAGGTAATTAAGGCAAATAATTCTGAGCTTGAAAAAGGCAATGATGGCTTATTTCGACCAAAACCCGAATTACTGGAAAATGGTATATGTGGATTTTGTGACATCTCTAATGATGTGAAAGTAATGAGTGGCACTTTGGAAATGTCAAATGTGAATCCGGTACATGAGATGGTGGATATGATAAGCCATCAACGCCAATTTGAATTACAAGTTAAGTTAATGAAAACGGCTGAAGAAATTGACGAACGTCAAACTCAATTGCTGCGTATTGTTTAACTTTATTGAGAGGACATTAATATGAATCCTGCATTGTGGATAAGTAAAACGGGGCTTGATGCTCAACAAACCGATATTTCGGTTATCTCAAATAATTTAGCCAATGCCAGTACTGTTGGTTATAAGAAAAGTCGTGCTGTATTTGAAGATTTGCTTTATCAAAATATTAATCAGCCAGGGGGGCGTTCATCACAAGATACAGAGATGCCTTCTGGTCTGATGCTTGGTGCTGGTACCAAAGTAGTTGCTAATCAGAAGAACTTTTCTCAAGGTAACATGTTAACCACTGAAAACTCATTGGATTGGATGATATCAGGGCCCGGTTTTTTTGAAGTTTTACAGCCCGATGGCAATATCGCCTATTCTCGAAATGGTCAATTTACCACGGATGAAGATGGTCGTATTGTTACTGCTGGTGCAGGTTTTCCTGTGCAGCCAGAAATGAATGTACCGGATGATGCGAAGTCAATTACCGTATCACAAGATGGTGAGGTATCGGTGAAAATAGAAGGACAACCTGAGAATGTGGTGATTGGTCAGTTAACGATCAGTGACTTTATCAATCCATCAGGTCTAGAGCCTGTAGGCCAAAATTTATATACCGAAACGGCCGTCAGTGGCGCACCTGTACAAGGTAACCCTGGTCTAGAAGGATTAGGCACTGTTGTCCAAGGCGCACTTGAAACCTCTAACGTAAATGTAACCGAAGAGTTAGTTAACCTAATTGAAACTCAACGTATCTATGAAATGAATTCAAAGGTGATTTCAGCGGTTGACGAAATGATGAGTTACATCAGTCAGCAACTTTAACTAATTCGGAGCAAAGTTATGCGTAATTTATCTATAATCTTAACGGGTGCATTTATATTGAGTGGTTGTATGACGACTCAAAACCACAGCGTGGTTCAAGATGATCCATACTATGCTCCTATGTACCCAGAGCCTGCTGCAGCGCAAGTTGTACCGACAGGCTCATTGTTTGATAGCAATTTATCAAACGATTTATATTCAGATAAAAAAGCGTTACGCACCGGAGATATTATTACAGTTAAACTGCAAGAATCGACGCAATCATCTAAAGCAGCTAAAACTGAAACGGATAAACAAAGTGATGCCAGCTTAGATCCTGTCATTGGGTTAGGCGGACTACCGGTTAATATTGGTGGCGATAGTATTCAGTTTGGTGTGGGCAGCGGTGCTAAATTCAAAGGTGATACTAAGTCAAATCAATCTAATAGTTTATTTGGTGATATTTCCGTGAATGTTATGCGGGTATTACCTAATGGTAATTTAGTGATCCGTGGTGAAAAATGGCTGACTTTAAACACCGGCGAAGAATTTATTCGTCTGGAAGGACTTGTTCGTCCGCAAGATGTTACTGCAGATAATACTGTGACCTCTAACAGAATCGCGAATGCGCGTATTCAGTATTCTGGTAAAGGGCAAATGCAAGAGACTCAAACGGCAGGATGGTTAACTCGATTCTTCACCAGCTCTCTGTTCCCTTTTTAAAGGATGTTGATATGAATAGCTTGAAAGCGTTGCTGTGTATATGTTTATTAGCTTGGCATTCTATTGCTAGCGCTGAACGTATCAAGGATGTCTCAATGGTTGAAGGTGTTCGCTCAAACCAGTTAGTTGGTTATGGTCTGGTAGTAGGTTTACCTGGCACCGGTGAGCAAAGTCGTTTTACTGAACAAAGTTTTAAAGCCATGCTAAATAGTTTTGGTATTACCATGGCATCGAATTTAAAACCCAAAATCAAAAATGTAGCAGCGGTTGCTGTGCATGCAGAATTACCTGCATTTAGAAAGCCAGGGCAGACAATCGATATTACTGTATCGTCAATTGGTAGTGCGGGTAGCTTACGTGGTGGAACATTACTACAAACCTTTTTGAAAGGGGTTGATGGAAATACTTATGCTATCGCGCAAGGTAGTCTAATTGTTGGCGGGTTAGGTGTCGAAGGAGCTGATGGTAGTAAGATCGTAATGAACACGCCCACGGTAGGACGTATTCCAAATGGCGCAACGGTTGAACGGGCAATTAAAAGTCCTTTTATGCAAGGTGATTACATAACTTTTAATTTAAATCGTCCTGATTTCACTACTGCTAAACGTTTGGAGCAAACCATTAATGAGCTTATCGGCCCAGACAGTGCACATGCCCTTGATGCCGCTTCAATTCGTGTTATTGCCCCGCGTGATGCGTCGCAGCGTGTTGCTTATTTGTCTACGCTTGAAAACTTAGAGTTTAAACCTGCCGATACTTCGGCAAAAATTATTGTAAATTCACGCACTGGCACCATAGTGATCGGCAAAAACGTGCGGTTACAAGCGGCGGCAATTACCCATGGTGGTCTTACCGTTACGATCGCAGAACAGCAAAATGTATCGCAGCCTAACGCATTAAGTGAAGGGGAAACTGCCGTTACTAATCAAAGTATTATTGATGTTAACGAAGATGATTCTCGGGCCTTTGTATTTAACCCCGGTGTTAGCCTTGACGATTTAGTGCGCGCAATTAACGAAGTTGGAGCAGCGCCTGGTGACTTAATGGCGATACTAGAAGCATTAAAAGAAGCGGGTGCCATTAGCGGTCAACTCGTGGTTATTTAAACCATATTGACCCCCTAAGTTTGCGTTAACTTGCATTTAGGGGGCCTTGACTTGCATAATTAATCAACGCTTTTATACTTTCGCAAACTCGCATTGGCTTAATTATTGCATTGTTAATACTATTATTAATCACTGTGTCAAATTGCTGATGGATACTAATCATCTCGATAAACAAAACTTCTTTGATTTAGGCAATCTCAATACATTACGTCAAGATGCCTTAAAAAGTGGTGCCTCGCCTGAAGCATCAAAAGAAGCGCTAAAAAAAGCAGCGGCACAATTTGAATCTATTTTTACGCAAATGCTTTTAAAAAGTATGCGTAAAGCAAACGAAGCGTTTGAAGACGAAGACAGCCCTTTTAACTCCAGTGGAGTAAAGTTTTTTGAAGAAATGCATGATCAACAGTTATCGGTTGATTTATCTTCAAAAGGTTCATTGGGCTTAGCCGATCTCATAGTGCAACAACTCTCTCCTGACGGGAAAAAATTTACCCCTAGTTCAGTGCTGCGCACCGTCGATGATTTTACCAGTGATCAACGTGCAACCAGCAAGAATGCTGATAAGGCGGCTGACACTCAGGCTGTCAATAGCAGCTCATCAACAGCGCAAAAACCTCAGTTTGAAAATGCAGAAGATTTTATCAGTAGTGTTTGGGAACATGCCAAAACAGCTGCTGAGAAAATTGGTTTGAACCCCGCTGTGATGGTTGCACAAGCAGCTCTTGAGACTGGCTGGGGGAAACATATCATTAATAAAAGTGATGGTAATAGCAGCTTTAATTTATTCAATATTAAATCAGATAAAAGCTGGCAAGGTGAGAAAGCCAACAAAATGACGCTTGAATTTGAGCAAGGCACACCAGTTAAAAAACAAGCTAGTTTTCGTGCATATGATTCTATTAAAGAGAGTGTGAATGACTTTGTGCAGTTTTTGATAGAAAACCCACGTTACCAAGAAGCGCTACAAAATACCGCAAAACCGGCTGCCTTTTTAGATTCATTACAAAAAGCTGGTTATGCCACTGACCCCAATTACGCTGACAAAATTAAGCAAGTGCTAAACCACACAGAGCTTAAGACATTGGCGACATCATTGGTTCGCCAAGGAGTAAATTAACATGTCGTTTAACTTATTTGACATTGCAAGCTCAGGAGTTCGAGCTAGCTCTGAGTTACTGCAAACCACCAGTAAGAACATTACCAATGTTAATACGGTAGGTTATGTACGCGAGCGTACAGAGCATATGACCATGATTGATAACCAAGTCGGTCGTGGAGAAACCTATCGTTTATTAAATGAGTTTGCACAAAAGCAACTCAATCGTGATACCTCAAATAAAACCTTTTTCGACCAATTTGTGACTGAGGCTGGCCGGGTTGATAGTTTGTTTTCTCAAGAATCCAATAGTCTATCGACTAGTATGAATTCGTTATTCAATAATGTGCAGGAAAGTTTAAATCAGCCATCATCCTCAGTTGCACGATCGCTCGTAATGACGGATGCAAAAAATTTGATTGATCAAATGGATCGCTTATCAGGCATTGTATTTAATCAAAAAAATATCGTGAATGATCAGTTAGAAATATTTTCTGATGAAGCGAATACATTAATTCAAAATATTAGCAGCTTGAATAAGCAAATAGCTACCGTAAATGGTACGCGTAACGAGGCAAACTCAAGCACCACGTACAACGAAAGAGACCTTGCTATTCGTAAGTTATCGGAATTAATTGATGTAGAGACACTTGATGGCCCCAACGGTGAAAAGCTCGTATTTATGGGCACCGGCGAATCATTAGTAATGCAAGATGGCGCATTTAATTTATTTTCGATGGCGGGCGATCCTGATCCTAATTTTAAAGAATTACATTTAGACATAGATGGCGGCAAAGCTGTGCCGCTTGATGTTGATGTGACTAAGCTTAAAGGTAAAATTGGCGGATTATTAGCATTTCGTGATGACATTTTAGTGCCAGCACAAAACCAACTTGGCCAAATGGGGCTTGCGATTGCTGATGCTTTTAATCAACAAAACCGTTTAGGAATGGACGGTAATGGCGAGCTCGGTGGTGATATTTTTACAATCCCAACGATTGGCGGTCACGCTTATCAAGCCAATACAGGCAATTCAAGCATAACGGCTACCTTAGAACCAGGTAAAGGCAGTGAAATTCCTGCCAGTGACTTTATTGTTACTTATACCAGTGGCACAACGGTAGAAATACAACCGGTCGATAATAAAGGTGAACCATTAGGCTCTCCCTCAACCGCCAATATAGTTGCTGGCGTTATTGATTCATCGACTATGACCGGTGGGGAATCTTTTGGTTTACAATTAAACGTTACAGGGACTGGTAATGTTGGCGATAAATTTGCAGTTAAACTGAATGCCGAGGCTGCATCGAGTTTAACACTGGCTACCGATAGACCAGAAGCGTTAGCGCTGGCTTCTCCAATTCGTACGGCAGATAATATAAACAATACAGGTAATGGCAATATATCAGCAGGGACTGTTACTAGTGTGACTTCGGGTGGCTTTACAGCCACGACGCCTCCGGATCTAGCAAATGGTGATATCACGATAGTGAAAACCGCTAATGCTAATGAATATACAATTACAGACAATAACGGCAGCTCGACTTTTACGATTACTCCACCTGCTAAAAATCTACTAGAGCAAGCTGGCCCTCCTTATGATAGTTACGGTTTTGATTTTGATATTGAAGGCACCACAGCGGTAGGTGATAGTTTTACACTGGAGTTTAATGAAGGTGGTTTTGACGATAACCGCAATGGCTTAATGTTAGCTGGGTTACAAAGTGGCGAGCTAGTGCGGCAAAATGTTACCACAACCGCATCGGCTGATAATCATAAAACATTTAATCAAGCCTATGCAGG
The DNA here is from genome assembly GCF_014164365.1 of Pseudoalteromonas sp. SG43-6. NCBI lineage: Bacteria > Pseudomonadati > Pseudomonadota > Gammaproteobacteria > Alteromonadales > Pseudoalteromonadaceae > Pseudoalteromonas > Pseudoalteromonas sp. SG43-6. The sequence goes on along the minus strand of NZ_JACJEZ010000006.1, from coordinate 135,321 downwards.
GTTAGTTACTGATATTGGTGTTGTTACCAATCAAGCGAAGACCAATGGTGCTGCTTTTGAGGCATTAGCTCAACAGTCTGAAGCCTGGTATGAATCACTCTCGGGAGTTAACCTTGATGAAGAGGCTGCCAATTTATTGCGGTTTCAACAATCTTATGCGGCGTCTGCACAAGTGCTTTCAACAGCCCGTTCTATATTTGACACTTTACTTAATGCTGCGAGGTAATTATGCGTTTATCTAATAATTTGATGTATCAAAACAGTGTTAATTCGATTTTGAATAATCAGCAAAATGTCAATAAAGCACAAGAGCAAGTTAATACCCAAAAGCGAGTGCTTACAGCTTCAGATGATCCATCGGCAACAGCACGGGCGTTACTGTATACCGATCGTATACAAGCGAATGAGCAATACAGTAAAAACATTACCATGCTAACGAGTCGATTAAAGACTCAAGACAGTGTGCTTGAAAATATTAAAGGCTCACTTGAAAAAGCCTATACATTGGCAATTCAAGCAGGTAATGGTGTTTATACCGATATCGATCGTGAAGGTATTGCTGAAGAGATTAAATCTATACAAAGTAGTGTGCTTGATTTAATGAATGCTAAAACTGAAGATGGTAAGTATATATTTTCAGGCTATCAAGATAACACCCAAACCTATTCGCTTGATTCTTCAACTGGCAAATATGTTTATGGTGGCGACCAAGGCCAGCATAAAATTAAAGTAGCGGAAGGAGTTGAAATTAAATCCAGTGATAATGGGGTTGATACGTTTGAAAAGGTCAATGCCCGGTTGAATGTTGCCTCTAATGACGGCGTTGTTTCAGGAGGGATCACTAGCGCAAAAGTGTATGTACGCGAGCAAGCTCAGTTTGATGCTTTTCATAAAGCAAATTATAACGCTGATCCCGCAGCCGCGGCCGGAGCAAATACGTTTAATATTATAACAACCCCAGGTACACCTAATACATATCAGGTTGAACAAGGTGGAAGTGTGATCAGCTCTGGCAGCTTTGAGGGATCAAAAATTAAATTTGCTGGGATGGAAATTGATATTAGCCCAGTTGCAAACGGGCAGGTAGACTTTACTTTAGAAGCGCCGAAAAAAGAAAATATTTTAAACACATTAAGCGATTTAATTGCTGGGTTAACTGACCCAACAATTAGTCAAGAAGATTATGACCAAGTATTGGCATCGGCCATGGTCCAAATCGATAACAGTAAAAATCAGGTCTCTTTAACACAGGCTGGTTTAGGTGGGCGGTTAAATACAGCTGAGAAAATCACGCAATCTAATAGTGATCTGGATGTAAATAATAAATCCTCCCGTGCAGATTTAATTGAACTTGATATGGCTGAGGCTATTACTGAACTCACGAAGCAAGAAACTGCACTGCAAGCGTCGCAGGCAACTTTTGGCCGCTTAGCTAAATTATCACTGTTCGATTACTTATAAGTAAGTTATAAGAACATCAAGAGTAAGGCAATATATTGCCTTACTCTCGTATTTTTCCAGCCTTTTAAGATCATCTCCTTACTATTTAACAGCTTAATAATTTCCTGAAGAAAAAGACCTGCACAATAATCCTTTTAGTTTTTTAATGAGTTTTATTAATTTAGTCACTATAAAATTCATTAAATTACATGAGCTTAAAAAATAATGGAAAAAAAATAAAAAAAAAGCTAAAGGATTTTTTTGCTAGACCGATAACTTAATTAACCAAGCAAAGCGTTGTAAATAACAACCACTGCTTAATCTAGTAAGTTTGAGAGTAAATGATAAGTTTACTTCTGGAGAGATATCATGGCTTTATATGTAAATACAAATGTTAGCGCGTTAAACGCACAAAGACAATTAAATAATTCTGGTAATGCACTGGATACATCATTCCAACGTTTATCATCAGGTTTTCGTATTAACAGTGCGAAAGATGATGCGGCAGGTCTACAAATTTCTGACCGTTTAACATCACAAATTAACGGTTTGAACCAAGGTAACCGTAACGCAAACGATGGTATTTCATTAGCACAAACAGCTGAGGGTGCATTAGATGAAGTAACATCAATGTTCCAACGTATCAGAACATTATCACAGCAAGCAGCAAATGGTTCAAATACTGATGAAGACCGTTTAGCGGTGCAAGAAGAGATTCGTTCATTATCTGAAGAAGTAAATCGTGTTGCAGCAGATACAACGTTTGGTGGTCAAAACCTTTTAGACGGTTCTTTCTCCGCGAATTTCCAAGTTGGCGCAGATGCTGTACAGAATATCAGCTTTAGTATGGCGTCAGTTGGCGGTACGGCTAACTCAATCGCTGGTAATAACGGTTTTACCATGTCAGGTATTGCAGGGGTTGCCAGTGCGGTAACAGGCGCAAGTTTAAGTGCTACAGCTGGAACAATTAGTTCGCAAGTAGGTTCATCAGCTGATGCTACAGGTTTTGCTGCGGTATTTACAGCAAGCGGCATAAGCGTATCTTCACAAGCGAATGCGCAAGCGGTAATGGCCGGCATGGATTCATTAATCGCGGTTGTTGATAAAAAACGCGCTGAGCTGGGTGCGGTACAAAATCGTTTTCAATCAACGATTCGTAACCAGTCAAATATTTCAGAAAACCTAAGTGCTGCAAAATCACGTATTAAAGATACAGACTTTGCGCAAGAAACTGCAAACTTAACAAAAATGCAGATTCTACAACAGGCTAGCCAAACAATTCTTAGTCAGGCTAATCAACGTCCACAGGCTGCATTAAGTCTTCTAGGATAATTGGTTGGAAATAGTCAATTAATTGACTAAGAATGTAGCGCCTTTGTTTAATGGGGTATTAACAAAGGCGCTGAAACGGATTGATAAAGCGGAGGCGCTTAAAAATCCTGTATTGTTCTAACATTTGTAAGAACATAATTGTTAAAGCACAAACTATGCCAATAGTAAGTGTTAGGCATACCCACTCTCAAACTTATCTTCAAAGGGCCTTATAGGCCCTTTTCTCGTTTTTTATAATTCAATGCAACTCTATCTATAAAGTTGGCCTAAAGATTGCTGAATACTTATTACGATTTAAATTAATCTGCAAAGTGGCAGTTTATTGCCCCCAGTCAACTTAACTTGACTGTAGTAACAGGTCACTTTGTCAAAATTCCACTCATTAAATTAAAGAGTGGCTTTAATTTGACAGATAAGAAGAGAGTTTATTATGGCTTTATTTGTAAATACGAATGTCAGCGCGCTTAATGCGCAAAGACAGCTTGAAAGAACTGGCAACGACTTAGATACTTCCTTTAAACGTTTATCATCTGGTCTGCGTATTAACAGCGCGGCGGATGATGCTGCTGGTTTACAAATATCGGATCGTTTGCAATCGCAAATCTTGGGTTTAAACCAAGGCAACCGTAATGCGAATGACGGTATCTCGCTGGCACAAACAGCTGAAGGTGCGCTTGATGAAATTACTTCTACATTTCAACGTATCCGAACACTTGCTCAGCAATCAGCAAATGGCTCTAATACAGATGAAGATAGGCTCGCTATCCAAGAAGAGATTAGACAGTTATCTGATGAGGTTAACCGAATTGCCACGGACACTACATTCGGTGGTCAAAATTTATTGGATGGCTCTTATTCTGCAAGCTTTCAGGTTGGTGCTGATGCTGTACAGACTATTGGTTTTAGTATGCAGTCTGTTGGCGATACAGCTAATTCTCTTGCTGCTAATGGTGGTTTTACTATATCAGGTGTTGCCGGTGTTGCTTCAGCCGTGGGTGGTAAAGCACTTTCAACGCTCGCAGCTAATGTAAGCTCAGTTGATGGCGCAACGGCATCAACAACATTAGATTTTTCTTCTGTATTTACAGCTGCAGGTATTAGTGTGTCATCACAAGTAAATGCACAGGCTGTGTTTGCGGGTATGGATTCTCTAATAGCGGTGGTTGATAAAAAACGCGCTGAATTAGGTGCGGTACAAAACCGTTTTCAGTCGACAATACGAAATCAAGCTAATATTTCTGAAAATTTAGCCTCTGCTAAATCAAGAATTAAAGATGCTGATTTTGCAATGGAGACAGCTAACTTAACTAAAAACCAAATTTTACAACAAGCGAGCCAAACAATATTAGGCCAAGCAAATCAAAGGCCTCAGGCTGCATTAAGCTTGTTACAGGGTTAGAATAGTATAACGTTGTTAAAAATTTATAAATAAAGCTAAAGTTTCCGTTTTATCTGACGATAACTGACTTAGAGAACTAAAAATCTAGGACTCTCAGTCTGGAGTAATAACAGGGTAGGGGTATCCCGTTGTTATTCTATTTAAAATGATAAAGCGGAGGCTATTATGGCTTTATATGTAAATACTAATGTGAGTTCATTGAACGCACAACGCCAGTTGATGAAATCTGGTAACCAGCTCGATACATCCTTTCAACGTCTATCATCAGGTTTTCGCATTAATAGTGCAAAAGATGATGCTGCAGGCATGCAAATATCTAACCGTTTAACTAGTCAAATAAATGGTTTGAATCAAGGTAACCGAAATGCTAATGATGGGATCTCACTTGCGCAGACTGCTGAAGGCGCACTTGATGAGACTACGTCAATGTTCCAGCGTATTCGTACTCTTGCTCAACAAGCTTCAAACGGTTCAAATACAGATGAAGATCGTTTAGCAGTACAAGAAGAAATTCGTTCATTATCAGAAGAAGTGAATCGTGTTGCTGCAGATACAACATTTGGTGGTCAAAATCTCCTAGATGGTTCATTCTCAGCTAACTTCCAAGTTGGTGCTGATGCTGTACAGAATATTAGCTTTAGTATGGCTTCTGTTGGTGGCACTGCAAACTCGGTTGCGGGTAATAATGGCTTTACTATGTCAGGTATTGCAGGTGTAGCAAGTGCTGTGACAGGTGCAAGCTTAAGTGCTACTGCGGGAACAATTAGTTCACAGGTTGGTGCTTCAGCTGATAATACCGACTTTGCAACTGTATTTACAGCAAGTGGTATTAGTGTATCTTCTCAAGCTAACGCACAAGCGGTAATGGCTGGTATGGATGCAATGATTGCAGTAGTTGATAAAAAGCGTGCCGAACTCGGTGCTGTGCAAAATCGTTTTCAATCAACTATTCGTAACCAATCTAACATTTCAGAAAACTTGAGTGCTGCTAAGTCACGTATTAAAGATACTGATTTCGCTGCCGAAACAGCTAATTTGACTAAATCTCAAATATTACAACAAGCAAGCCAATCTATTTTGAGTCAAGCAAACCAGCGTCCACAAGTAGCATTATCGTTACTAGGCTAGACGGTTAATTAGGTCATTATTGAGATATTGTCTCGATAATGACTTATACTTTGTTTGTATTTTGAAGGAGAGCTATTATGGCTGACTTAGGTGGAATAATTAAATCGAGTGAAAACTTCACCGCTAATTCATCTTTTACAAATAAAAATGAGTTAAACGAAGCAAGTAAAAAAGCAACTGTTGAAAAAGCTGGTACAAAAATTGCTGGTAGAGAGCCCGCACTTGTTGATAATAGTCAGCAACTTGATTCTGAAAGTGAAAGAAAAGCACTGATCGACGAAGTGAAAGAAAACTTAGAGAAATTAAATAAATATATTCCTGTGACGGCAACAAATTTAAAATTTGAATTTGATGAGCAGGGTGATCCACCAATAATTAAAGTGTTTGATAAAACAAGCGAAGAAGTTATTCGTGAAATTCCAACTGAAGAGTTTAGAGAAGTTGCTAAAGCTTTAGATGAATTTGCCGATAAACTAACTAACAAAGGTTTGTTACTAAATCAAACTGTATAATATTTTTTGGAACAGATAGTAGGAGAGAAGTATGCCACTTATAACATCCGCAGGTATTGGATCTGGGCTGGATCTCGAAAGTATCATTAAAGCATCTGTTGATGCCGAAAATGTTCCAAAAATGAATGCCTTTGCAAAAAAGGACAAGTCGTTAGAAGTTGAATTATCTTCAATCGGAGAGATCAAGTCTGCGTTATCCAAGCTACAAGACACAATAAAAAAGCTAGCAGATCCTGATAATTTTAATAAACGCATAGCCAATATTAGCCAACCTACTAGTGACGACGGCGATTTAATTGCTGTTACACCGACAAAAGATATTACGCCTGGTAATTTTAAAATTGAAGTTTTAGCACTTGCTCAAGGCAGTCGCGCGACATCAAATGCTGGTTTGTTTACGGCAACGGATGATGTGGTTACTGCTTCTGGAGGCACCTTGTCATTTGCTGCTGGAGACAAAAGCTTTGATCTAACTCTCGATGCAGGTGCGACATTAGCTGATTTGCGTGACGCAATTAATGACTCGGATGATAATTTTGGTGTAACAGCAAATATAATAAATACTGGTACAGAGTCAAAGTTGGTTCTTACTTCAAGTGTAAGTGGCGCTAATAATGACTTGGTAATCACCAATGATAATGCTGAGCTAGACAATGTATCTACTGATGCTAATGGTGGAGCTTCTGGTAGCGGTGGTATTGGTATAGCAGATGAAAATAAAGCAAAAAGTGCAGTAATTAAAGTTGATGGTATTGAGATTACCAATGACACCAATACGTTTAAAGATGCTGTACAAGATATGACGATCACCGCTAAACGACAAAGCGTTGATGGAGAGACGGCAAAGTTGGCTGTTAGCTATGACCGTGAGAGCGTTACAACATTAATTGATGAATTTATTGCTAATTATAACAATGCTATAGGGCAGTTAGGTCTGCAATCGAGAGTCGGAAAACCTTTAAATAGCGATGCAACCATTCGTACTTTGAGCTCACAAATGGTCAATATGCTTTCTACAAATTTAACGGATGCAGGGCCTTTCACAAGTATTTTTGATATTGGCTTGGGTGTTGATAAGAAAGGTTATCTAGAAAAATCAACTTTAGTCCGCAGTTTAAATACAGCAATGGATGAAAATTTTGATGATATCGGAAAGGCTTTTGCTGGTGAAAATGGTGTTGCTAAACAGTTCGAATCTTTTTTAGATAATTACGTAAGTTCAAAAGGCATTTTAAAGCAAAGAGAAGATAATTTAAATACACAGGTCACTGATTTAGAAGATGATGTACTAAAGCATGAATTTAGAATGACCGAATTAGAAAGTAGGCTTAGAAAGCAATATGCGGGTTTAGATGTGTTACTGGCGCAAATGCAATCAACACAACAGTACTTAGGAGCGCAGCTTGCGAGCTTACCTGGATTTACAAGAAACAAATCATAAATTAATTTTGATTTAAAAGGGTTTTAATATGTATAACGCCAAAGTAAAAAATTATCAGAAAGAAGCACTCAAGACCCGTGTTGCCGGTGCTGATCGCTATGAAATAATTCAAATGTTAATGGCGGGTGCGATTGAAAAAATGGTGATGTCTAAAGTTGCTATTGAAAGAAAACATATGGAAGCGAAGGCCGAACATTTATCTAAAGCGACTGCTATTATTGAAGCCTTAAGGGGCTGTTTAGATTTTAAAGTTGGTGGTGAAGTGACTGATAATTTATATGCACTTTATTCTTATATGATAGATCGCTTAGTTGATGCAACAATAAAAAATGATCCTGCAATTGTTGAAGAAGTATCTAATTTATTAAAAGAAATAAAGTCTGCTTGGGATGCTATTCCTCATGACGTTCGAGAAAAAACACTTAGTGAAAATGGTATAGATGCTAATGTCGGCTAGTTTATTGTCTCAGTTAGCCCCCGATTTGTCTGTAATTAATCAATATTTAGCTGAAGGTGATATAGAGTCAGCTCAAAGCAAGTTACTATTAATTGATAGAACATTGAAAGCACTCTTTACCTCACCTGAGAACCTCAGCGAAAACGATGTGTTATTTTTATCGGATTTTTCAATCAAATTGAATACTACGGTATTAGAAATAAGCCTCAAAAAACAGCAGGCTGCAAAAGAACTTGGTATTCATATTAATACGCAAAAAAAAATAAATGTGTATAAAAATATCAAGTAGGTAACCGACATGATAAAGAATATAGATATTAATAACGAGCTTGAGCACATCTCAGAAAAACTTGAAAAAACTATAAAACATCAAGAAAGAGAGGCGATTTTTGCTACAGAAGCAAATGAGCGATTTGAAAAGAATTTTGAGTGTTTTTCTGAGTTTTTCCCTGATATAGCAATAGCAATAAAAAACTTTAAAACCAAAGATGACTTTTGCTTACATGTTACAGAGTCCGGGCATGGTAATTTTATACCAAGTGGTGGAAATACTTTACTTTATTCACAAGACCCCATTACTCAAACTGAAAAACAAATACAGGCACAAAGAGAAAGGCCCGTATTTAGTTTAACTGACTACACTGGTTATCCTGAAGATGATGACGATACCCGTATTCACTCTCGATATATGGTAAAGTTAACTCGCTTTATGAAAAAAGTCAGAGCCGAAAGTAAACCTGTAGTTCGTAACTTACCATCTTCATTTCCTTCCGCAGTTATTTTTGGTATCGGGTTAGGTTATCATGTTCCGCTTCTTTTGGAAGATACTCAATTTGACTATATATTTTTAGTTGAACCAGATTTTGAACAATTTTTTGCGAGTTTATTTTGCACTGATTGGTTTGAAATTATAAAAAAAATTGATTCCAATGGAGGGTGCTTGTTTTTTCATTTAGGTGTTGATCATAAATCATTTATAATTGACCTTGAAAAAATAGCCGAAGACATTGGTGCATTTTCCTTAGTGCGCAGTTTTTGCTATCAGCATACACCCGGTACAGAACTAAATGTTTTGATTAAGCAGTGGAGTGAAGATTACTTCCGTTTTCAGTTTGGTCATGGGTTTTACAACGATGCAATAACTGGGCTTGCTCATAGTATCCATCATATTCGAAATAAAGCTGCGTTACTAACGAAGACGACCCAGGAAATAGACTTTGATACACCTATATTTATTGTTGGTAATGGTCCATCGCTGGATGAAGCTGAAGTATTTTTAAAAAATAACCATCAAAAAGGGATCGTAATCGCTGCGGGAACCGCCATAGCGTCATTATATAAGAAGGGTATCCCAGTTGACTTTCATGTGTTAGTTGAACGTCCATATTCGAACTATAAAATTTTTGGTGATATTTTCCCTGCTGATGAATACAAAAAAGTGAACTTGCTGGGCCTTAATACTTTATATCCTGATACGAATAAACGTTATAAATGGGCAGGAATAGCGGGAAAAGGTAATGAGGCGGGAACATGTTTAATGGACGTTATATCTCAAGTTCATTTGTCCCAAATTTTACCATTGATCCCTTACTGTAATCCTGTTGTTGCAAATGCAGCCCTTTCGTTTTTACTTCATATGGGATTTAGAAATATCTATCTTTTTGGTATTGATAACGGTAAACAGCCATCAGGCTCACATCACAGTAAAGATAGTATTTACAAAGTAAATAATGATGATGATTCAGAGGGGTACGGTAGTTTAGAGTTCAATGGTCGATTGATTGAAGGTAATTTGGGTGGCCATGTTGTTTCAAATGATCTCTTTCTTGTGGCTCATGCGCAGTTAGAAAAGCTTCTAAGTCTTTACAAAGTGAATAACTGCATAAATGTAGGAAACGGTGCAAAACTTCAAGGTGCTATTCCTACTGCAGCAGATAATTTAATTGATATTGAAAAAGAGATTGATAAAGAGTTGGTTATCAGCAATATCAAGAATAATTATTTTACAGTATTACCTGTTGATGATGTAGAAGATAGATTGATTGCAGTGGATAGACTTCAGGATATTTGCGAGCATCTACTCTCAATTATTGATGAAGATATTACAAGTCGTAGTATTGCTGCTAAGCAATTACAGCGTCAAGCTAGGTATGTTTACTCTTTAAGAAATACTAGCTTAGGGCATATATTTCATATAATAAAAGGCGCGCTCTTATATTATCACTGCCCGATGATTACGCTTTTGTATCAATATGAAGACGAAGTATTTTGTTTAGAAAAATATAAACAGCTAAATAAGTTATGGAAATGTTATATCCAAGAGATAATGGCTGATTATAAAATCCACTATGATGAAAAATGTGACTTAGGAAAGGAATAATAGTGACAGATTACCAAGAATCAGAGGCTTTCTACAGTGAGTTATTTGATGAGCTTTTCCCTATTCTTCGTTCTATAACAGGTCCAGGCTTACGACAAAGTTATAGTATTCTCTCGCGGTATATGCCGCTTAATATTTCTTCTATTGCTTCTGGTGAAAAAATATTTGATTGGACTGTACCTAAGGAGTGGCATTGTGAAGATGCTTATTTATTAGGGCCTGATGGAGAGAAAATTGCTGATATGCAGCGATTGAATATTGAGGTCGTTAATTACTCAGAATCTGTAGAAATAGAGCTTAGCCTTGAAGAGCTTCAAAAGCACTTATATAGCCTACCTGAGCAGCCAACGGCAATCCCTTATGTTACTAGCTACTATAAAAAGCGTTGGGGTTTTTGTATCGCTCATGAAATACGTGAACAACTTAAAGAGGGAACATACAAAGCTGTAATTAGGAGTCAGTTTGTAGATGGTTCGTTGGATATCGCCCAATCAGTTTTAAATGGTGAATCAAAACAAGAAGTATTACTAAGTTCATATCTATGTCATCCATCAATGGCGAATAATGAGCTGAGCGGCCCTTTAGTTCTTTTAGGCTTATTTAATCGTATTAAAAAATGGCCAAAACGTCGTTACTCCTACCGTTTTGCATTACACCCTGAAACAATAGGTAGTTTAGGATTGCTTCATTTAATGGGGGAGCATTTTACTGCAAACATGGTTTCTGGACTGGTTATTAATTGTATGGGTGGAGAACCTGAAAAATTAGTTTTTAAACATAGTCGGAATGATAATGGTATGCTAGATAAACTTTTATATCATCTAAATCAACATGATTATAACCATGAAAACATACAATTTAGTCCTTTAAGTGGTTCTGATGAAAGGCAATATAATTCTCCCGGCTTTCAATTGCCAGTGTGCTGTGTCAGCCGTAGTTTTCATTCTGGCTACCACCAGTATCATACTTCCCTTGATACTAAAGCGTTTATGGGAATAAAACCACTGCTTGATAGTATTGATAAATTAGAGAAAATATTTTTGGCGTTTGAACAAGCTGCGACTTTTGAGAATACACTACCTTTTGGTGAACCTAACTTAGGTAGTAAAGGGTTGTATCCAACGTTAAGTTTTTTTAGTAAAGAGCGTGTAAGCCAACTCGATGAGCTTAATCACATTAAGATGTTATTAAATTATAGTGATGGAGAGCACGACTCTATTGATATTGCGGATAAATATGGATGCAGTGTTTTAGATATGGCGTCTGCAATTGACAAGCTAGAGCAACAAACACTCTTGGTCATGAAGTGAAATGGGTAATTGGCAGAATATTTATCAGCAGGGCAGGCAATTAAATAAATACCCTTATGATGCAATCGTATCATTGGTGATGCGATTAAGGCACACTAATTCAAGTTTAAGCGCATTAGAGTTAGGCTGTGGTGCTGGAAATAATATCGTTTTTATGGCTGAAGAGGGAGTTGATGTTGCTGGTATTGATATATCTTCAGTTGCTTTAGATTTTGCTCAAGAGCGTCTAACAAGGTTACAACTTAAAGCTGATTTAGTTAATGGTCATTTTACTCAGTTACCTTGGCAAGATAATTCGTTCGACTTAGTGATAGACAGAAGCGCTTTAAACTGTGTTCCTCGCTCAGATATTTTAGTTGCCCTTAGTGAATCTTACCGAGTGTTAAAACCAGGCGGTTGTATATTTTCTATTATGTATGCTGATACTCATCCTGCATTTATAAACTCAGGATATCAGCATGATGGGTTTGCGCGACAATTTTCGCCGGATTATTTCACTGACATTGATGGCCTATTTTTTGCTTCTAAAGCAGATGTTTGCGAACTATTCAGTAAATTTGCAATAACGCAGCAATCGTATGATGTTTCTTATGATCAGAATGATAAGATCACTTCTGCACAAAGAAGTATCGTTGCATATAAATCACCTATTGCTCAAATTACGTAATCATGAGTGGTTATCATATAGCTACTACTTACTAGTTTCTGGAGAATTATTATGCGAAATTCAGCTATCGTTGTTGGTGGTGGGGTATGTGGTTTAATGGCGGCATTACTACTCAAACAGTCTTTTAAAAAAGTTACAATAATTGAGCAAAGTGAGCGTGTTGGGGGATTATTTTGTTCTATAAAAGATGAGTTAGGTGCATATTATGATATGGGATCACATATACCGAACGCAACGGGCATAGAAGCGCTTGATACTCTGTTATTTGGCGAGCTAGAAAATCGTGATTACTATTGGCACGTAATAGAAAAACTGCAATCAGGTAATTACTTCGCCGGTGAATGGGATTTAAACTCTCCGTTTCCAGATAGTCACAAACTGCCAAGCGAAGAGTATTATCAAGGTTGTGCTGAGCTTATTCAAGCAACCTCTTCTAGTGGCAGTTCGCTTATACTCCCTTATTGCGAAGAAACATTAGGCAAGACGTTTACCCAGCATATTATTAAACCAATTCTGTATAAGCTCTATGGTAAACATACAGATTTAAATACATTAACGGTCGCAGCAGGACTATTTGGCTTTACTCGCATTCTTGCTTTTGAGCCCGATGTTGCAAATGCACTGAAAAATATTCCTACTTTTGATGCTAAAATTGGATATCAAACGCAAGCGCATTTTCATGAAAGACAAACCAAAGACAACTCAAAAACTCCAAATTACTTTTATCCATTAGAAAATAAAGGCATTGAGTCTTGGGTTGAGTATTTAGTAACTAAAGTTAAAAGCGCTGGAGTTGAGGTTGTACTTTCTTCATCAATAGAGAAGATAGAGACTAATGGACGGCAGATCACGGGAGTAAAGCTTACTAATAAAGCAGAAATCCTTGAGTGTCAGTTGTTATTTTGGAGTGCTCCTCCGTTTATTGCCTTAAAAGCATTAGGCTTACCTTTAGTTTATAACAAGCCAGAACTGAGAACTGCTATTGTATTTCATTTGAATTTTGACTTGCCTTTACTTGATCAAAAATCGCATTATCTATGGGTGTGGGATCATCAAACGGATATATTTAGGTTGACGTTATACCCTAACCTCAGCACTAAAAGTCAGCATGCGAACTTGTCGGCAGAAATATTATGCAGGCCAGAAGAGGTGGAGCAGTATGACGTGGATGAAATTGTGAATACATTAAAGAAAATGCAAGTTGTCGGCCAAGATGCTACATGTATCAGTCATATTAAACAGGTCATACATGGCACTTTTCCTGTGCCAACTTTAGAATTTGAAAAAAATAATCAAGCTAATTTTGATACATTAAAAAACAGTGTCGATAATATAATTATTTCAGGCAGATCAGGCGGTAAACAATGGCGACAAGCTGATGTACTTGTTGCCGCATATAACGATATAAACAATTATTTATCGACAGAATAAGAGACTTCTTTTCCATTATCAAAACGATATAGTTCAGATGGGTTACAGTTAAGCAATGCAAATTGGTTATCAGCAACAAAGTCTTTTACAAAATGATAAAGTGCTTTCATCTTTATTGTATAGATAAATGATCTTCCAAGTTGGGCTTGTTTCATAATCCCTGAGTTTAATAATGCAGCTTCTAACTTGGAATAGTCTTCCCTGTAGGCATTATTTATAGGAAAGCAAAAGTGGTAAAAAGTACCGTTAGCCTCTTCTCCATTTGTGAGCGTTGTCACACCGGTAAAAGGTTTATTAAACCGGTATTTTAATCCTAACATTGCTTCTATTTGAACAATCACCGTGGCGACTCTAAGGCCAATGCCTTGCAGTACAAGCACTGTATCTTGTTCTATTAACCTACTAAACGTTGAGTTTTCTGCAAAGGCATAATATTCAGGTTTTTTGGGTAAACAGATTTTTGCCACATCAGGCCCTAAACCGCAGATTGAGAACATAGGGTGCCCTGAGCGTACTACATTTGGTTGTTGTCGAAACCACTCAGGCCAATACCCTAAGACACATTCTTGTGAGCGCAAATCTTCTTTGCGACTGCGTGGGAATTGATAATTAAAGGCTGGCATAAATATATTACCGTTATCACCAATTGCAGTTTTAAAGCTGTTTAGAAACGCCTCAGGCACTTCTTTTACTGAGTGATTTTCTATAGCGCCAAGTGTAAATAATGAAGAGTGTATAAACACACTATCATTCATGTTGATACCAACTGAATGTAATGTTGCAATAATTTGTTCTTGGCTGATACTTCTCACAAAAAGTCCTCATTGCCGAAAGCTGCTTTCACTTCGTCGTAGATAGTGTCAATTCTTTTTGAAAAAGCGGGATCTTTCCACGGCTTGCCTGACAGAATCATCCATTCATATTTAGCAATAAACTTTTTTTTCTGTGATTCATCTAAGGTATCAATAAAGCCCCCCATTTTTTCTTTGAGGCGGTCTACAAGCTCCTTCAAACACCTAAAGATAAAAACTACTTCAGGGTCACGTAATAGTGGTTTCATAGAAACTGTAAGTTCACGTTTCAACTTTATGGCTTGCTCTCTAACCAGCGTACATTTATGGTTATTATCAGGATCACGGTAAAAAAGATCCATTAAAGCGGAATACTCAAAGTCAATAACAGTACCAAACGCATCTACTATAGGGAAATAGGGATATATTCTGCAAACTAAGGGTCTGTGTCCATGAGGTTCACATAAACCACCACACTGACAAGAGAGCAAGTAGATACTGAAGCTTTTACCGTTTGAAAGCGTAAATGTGCGCTTTTTTGCTGGTGTAGTAATGTTTTTAATACCACCAATTGATTTATAGTACTCATACTCATTTTCAAGAAGAGGTAAAGATACACCGCTTTTGTCTAGGATATTAAAATGCTCTCCGTAAAAATTTTTACAGCAGTAACCACCGCATGTTTTCCAACACTCAGGAGCATTTACATATTCCGTATTATATATTTCTTGCCAGTTCACTTTGTTAGGCATTAGTAGACTCACTAAGTAGCTTTATTAGGCCACTGTAAGATGTAAATTGCACAGGGTCTGCTTCTTCAAAATCAATATCAAGATTTAAGCTGTTTTCTATTTCCATCAACATACTAATAAAATCAAGTGAATCTAAAAGACCTGAACTTATTAAACTATCCTGTTTATTCAATGATACGAGTATTTGCTCACCATGCTTTTCTATTAATTTATTATTGATAGCTTGTTCAATCGAATTTGTTAAGCTCATTATTTCTCCGTCATGGTATGTAGGGCGCTCTTATCAATTTTACCATTACTATTTAGTGGCATGGAATCGATCCATATAATCTTTTTGGGCACCATATAAAGTGGCAGCTGTTGCTTTAAGTAATCAATCAGTGTTTGCTCACTTTCTTTATCGGCTGGATTACAAATAAATAAAGTCAAACTTTGAGGTTGTTGTATTGGCGTTGCTATAGCCTGTACCAAAGGGTTTGATAAAAAATTTTGTGCTAGTGTATTTACTTCGGATAGCTCAACGCGGTATCCCTGGATTTTAACTTGGTCATCTACACGGCTAATATAGTGAAATACTCCTTGAGCATCACGCTTTACGAGATCACCACTTCGATAATGGGTAATGTTATTTGTTTTAATTAAACATTGCTGAGTTTTAATATTGTCATTTAAATACCCAGAAAATACTTGAGGCCCCGAAATCAAAAGCTCACCTTGTGCATCTAAATCAAAGCTCATGTTTTTAAGTGCTTTACCCAGGGGAATATAGCTACTATCACTATCATCATTACAATCAAATACATATCTACTGCATGCTATTGTAGCCTCAGTTGGTCCGTATAAATTAATAACCTTGCTGTTTGGTGCTGCTTTTTGCCATTGCAGAGCGAGTGTTCTAGGTAAGGGCTCACCACAAAACTGACTCACACGAAGGCTAGGATAGGCATCATTTTTAAGCATTCCTAGTTTAGCCATAATTGATGCAGTAGAAGGGACACTAAACCACACTGTAAGCCCGTGTTGTTTAATGAATTTACCTGGCGCAAATATAGCGGTTTCAGGCACTACATAAAGACAAGCACCTTGCAGCCAAGTAACAAATATATCATGCATGCTTAGATCAAACGTTGGATCAAATACTTGGCTTACCTTATCTGTATTACTGAGGGGTAAAGACTCACACATAGTATCAAGATAAGACTTAAGATTCGCAATGCTAATAGGCACACCTTTTGGTGAGCCTGTAGAACCTGAAGTAAATAAAACATAAGCGATATTGGATAGGCTGCGAGCTTGTAGTGATTTAGTTGATACAATGCTTTTATTGACTATATCGTCCAAACATACAAATACTCTATCTGGGAGTGCTTTTATTAATGCTTGGCTGATCGACAAATATTTTTTACTGTATAAAACATACTTTAAGTTGCCTTGCTTTATGATAGAAGCCAATCTAGCTATTGGCAGTTTTACCCCAAGTGGTATAAATGTTCGTGAATCTAAAGCGCAGGCAAGTACGGCGCTATAATAGTGAGTATCTCGGTAACTTAAAATTCCAACTTGCTCAGCTTCACTTATTTCGCTCGTGTTAATATTATTAGCGTAACTTGCAAACTGTTTATAAGTAATGTATTGATTATCAACAAAAATTGCAGGAAGTTTTGCATGGCTTGCAATGCTGTTTTTAAGTTTTTCAGATAACTTCACTTTATATCCTAGTTTTTATTTATCTTAATATTAAGCAGGTTTGTTGATAGCCAGCAATTCAGTTTGAAGTTTATTATAAGCTTGTGGAGTGCCTATATCTATATATCTCAGATGGGTTTTATAGCTATAAAGACTGCCCAATAATAAAGGCACCATGTCGTGGCTAATTTCATAGAAGCTTTCCTGTTTAAAGTGTGAAAAGTATTTTTCATACACTCCTGCGGAGAATAAAAACAATGCCCCGCTTGCTAGGTTACTTGGTGGATTGGATACTTTTTCATGAAACCTTTGGATTGAAGCGTCTGAATCAAGTTCAACAATACCACATGAGGAGGGAGAAGCAGATTCAAAAAGTAAAAGCGTAGCATCACACTTTTTGGGCCTTTTTGAATGGGCTTCTACAAAATTAGTAAGGGTATCTTCGCAATAGTTATCAGCATGAATGACCATTGTGGGACTACAATGCCAAAACTCTTTATTACTAATCAAAGTGCCGCCTGTACCGAGTAACTTTTTCTCTCTAACGATTGTTATTTTATTACGGTATTCGGACTTTGACACAAACTCTTCTACTTGTTCAGCGAAATAGTGCACATTAATGAGTATGTCGCTGACACCAAGTTTATCGAGCTTTTCTAGCCAATAAGCCAATAAAGGCTTGCCTTTAATAGGCACTAAACATTTTGGAATTGTATTAGTCAAAGGTTTTAACCGAGTGCCTAACCCTGCTGCAAGCAATATTGCTTTCATATATTTTTGAATGACTCCAGTACTCGTTGCTGTAGCGTGTTGAAGGACAGTGGCTGATTTCCGAGAGTATCTACTTGGCAAGCGGCTGCAATACTTGCAATATAAAAAGCTTGCCAAGGTGTCGCACCTGAGCACAATGCCAGGCTACTGGCAGCTAAGAAGCAATCACCAGCTCCCGCAGGATCAACCGCATTACGGTTAATCGCAGGAAGCATATCATTTTCCCATTGGCCGTTTTGATCTGGTAGATGGATAAAAATACCTTCTCCTGCGAGGGTAATAACTAAAGACGTTGGATTTGCTTTTTCGCAAAGTTTTTGGGCCAATATAGGTAGACCATCATCAATATTATTCAATGCTACGCGTACTTCTTTTTCTGTTGGTGTTATTAGCATCATATCTTTATAACGGGCAATGTCACCAACTTGAGAAGATGTTTGGCTGTCTGCGACAACACGTACATTGTTTTCTTTGCATAAAGCAATGACTTTATCGACCAGAGTTTGAGGTAATAATCCATAATTAAAATCAGAAAATACCAGTAAATCGAAGTTGTTAATACTACTTTCAAGTTGCATGTATAAATCTGTTTGAATTTCTTTAGAAATTTTATGCTGTCGAACTTGATTGACCCTTAGAAGTGTTTTATTGCCAGCTCTATATCGTGATTTTAATGGTGTTGGGCGACTGCCATCATCGAAAAGTATAGTATCAATATTGTATGCGTTAATATGATTTTTTACGTAATCAGCTTTATCATCTTTGCCAAGTACCGAGAAAAGCGTAACTTGATTAGCTCCTAGCCCTTTTATATGACCTGCTGTAATTGCTGCTCCGCCTAAAAATGTATCCGTTCTATCTGGTGTCATCACTATGGTAGGATCCTCCTGAGATAAGCCTACCGCAGTACCTTGGATATATTCATCGACGATTATTTCGCCAATTACAGCAACACGGTTTTCACTAAATTGAGAAAATACCGTGTTGATTGATTGATAATTAAACTGATGCCTTGTTGCATAACTTTGGCATTTTTTATAATCAAAGTTATGACCATGGCTTATTGTTCTTGTAATATATTGTTCGGAATTAGATTCGAACTCACCAGAGCCAAAAATAAGCTTTCCTCCGTACATTTCAACAAGAGCATGCTCAGGATTGTGCCTACTTTCAAACTCTTTACCTTTCACGACAATATGAGGCTTGAGGCTCTTTACGGTTTCTGCTGGAGTTAAATCTGATAAAAATGCTTCATTCACACATTCGAGGGATTGAACCATCTCTAGGCGATGTTGTTCGTTTACCCGACTCTTTAACCCCATAGATTTGTCGCTGTTAACAGCAACAATTAGTTTATCACCACACTCTTTTGCAAAACGAAGTAAGCGAATGTGGCCAGGGTGTAAAATGTCAAAATTTCCTTGAACAAGGACTTGCTTATTCATACTTCAATATTCTCAAAAGTAATGATGGCTCTGGTAATTTCTCTTCGTTCGAGCGCCGATATTGCTTCATTGATTTGATTCAAAGAATAGCGATGGCTTATCAAAGAATTAATAGATATTTCAAGTTTTTGAATAATATCTGCAATCGATTTTAAATCTTTGTCTGGATTACAATTACCTCCCCAAGTTCCAAAAATTTGCTTTCCACAAATTAGTTGATGAGGATCTAACTTTATAAAATCGCCAGTTTTTGGATGTGAGGCAAAATAGCATTTACCGCTGTTATGTATATTATTAAAAGCGAATTCTATGGTTTCACATAGTCCAGCACTCTCAATAGCATAATCAAAGCCGTTAGGGTGTTGCTCTTTGAGTAAAGCTAGGCTTGCTTCTTCATATAAATAAGCTTCATCGGCGCCTAGTTGTAGTGCTAAGTCACATTTAGATTGTTCAATATCTACAACTATGATTTTTTTTGGTCTGAAATGTTTAAGCATTAATAGTGCACTTATGCCTATACCACCTAGTCCGATTAATATCACATTACTATTAGAGTGTGGTTGTATCTGGTTAAGAACCATACCGGCTCCTGTGGGGAGGGCGCAACCGAGTAAAACAGCTAACTCATTTGAAATACCTTCAGGGCAAATGGTTACTCTATTCTCAGATATAACAGAGTACTCTGAAAAAGTCGTAACTGGACCTGCATTGATAATTTGACCCTCTTTGCTAATTATATGTGTCCCACCGGAATCGATTCCACTGCCTTTTAGCCAACCAAGAACGACACGATTTCCTTGTTTAACCTTGGTAACACTATTGCCAACTGCTATTACTTCACCTACACCTTCATGACCCATTAAGTGGGGCAAATACTTGTCTTCTCCTCTAAGGCCTTTACTCTCCATCAGCTGGCTTCTACACAAGCCAGCCATATGCATTTTCACCAGAACTTGATTATCTTTCAAATACGGTATTTTTAAATCGAGTAGTTGAAGGGGCTGCTCTATATCTATTAATACACCTGCTTTAAAATAAGTTGGAATATTCATATTTTACCAAGGCATCTTATTTTTACTAGAAAGGAAAACACTACCTTCTCTATGACTTAGGGGTAATTCGGCAAGAGAGTTCACTTTTTTCCAATCATTTTTTTGAAGAAAAATATTTAAGCCGACTTGTAAACTGTAGTCGAAAATAGTTTTTGCATTTTTTTCGCCATTAATTTCCATCATAAAATCAATTTTTAAAGCGTCCTCCGAAGAAATTGAAGTTAATACATCTGCTTCTTGACCTTCAATATCAATTTTAATTAAGTCAAATTCTTTAGCTATATTACCTATGTTATTAACTTTAACTTCAAATTTATCTAGCTCTCCATAGGGATTACTTTTTGCGCCGCTCAAATGACTTCCAGTTAAGTTTCCACATACTCGTGTAAATTCAGCTTTGCCATCAAAACTTGCCGCGGCTTCATTTATTGGCTTAATCTTTTTACAATTATTTAATTCTAGGTTTTGTTTTAAAACGCGGAATGTTTCAGGGTCCGCTTCAAAACATGTAACTTGATAATCTAATAAGCTCAGCACTATTGAATGCAGACCGATATTAGCGCCAAGATCTAACACATTCTTATAGTTATTTTTATTTTTCAAGTAAAAGCTTAAAATGATTAGCTCATCAATACCAAACAAATGAGTCGTATTAATATTGCCCATATCGTAATACGGAAGAGAAAATGTAATATTATCCGTTAATAAAAATGTTGGTGTTGATGTCGTGTTATAAGCGCTGGCAATTACTTTTGATAGTTTTTTGTTAAGAAGCTGGTAATCACTGCTTGATTGTACGTGTGATTGTGTATTCCTAGCTAGCATAACCAGCTCTTGGTGTAAGTTTATCATTATAGATTTTCCTTCAAACTGGGTATAAGCATAGCTTTTTTTTGTTTTATGTAAGCAAGTTCAGGGCTCATATTCTCTAATGGATTGCCATACTTGATAATCGGTTCATATCTAAAGTTTGGGTTAATTACTAATTCGATAAGCTTTGGCCCTTCTTGATCCATGCGAAGGTGTAAACGTTCTACTAATAATTTTAATTGCTCATTATTTTCAACTTTTTCAGAGTCGATCCCATAAGCTTTAGCAACTTCAGAAAAATTTATGTGAGGCAAGCCATTATTACAATCAGCAGAAAAATAATTTGAGTCTAGCCAATCATCTTGGGTTTGTTTTATCATACAATGACCACTATTGTTAAATACAATAATAATGACTGGAAGTTTCAAGTGATTTAACGTTGAAAGTTCTTGGATATTCATTTGCAAACCACCATCGCCAACTATACAAAATACTTCTTTTTCTTTTGCTAGGGCAACACCAATCGATGCAGGTAAAGCATAGCCCATGGGGGTATTATTATATGAAGAAATATACTGCTGGCCTTTTTTCTCTTTACCGTAGACAAGAGTTAAAGGTAAGCAAGTACCTGTATCCACACATATATTTTGGTCATCACAGAAAGCACCACTAAACAACTCAACAGCTAAATATGGGTTTACACCACCGTAATTATATTCAGGTATGTAGTTAAACTCTTGTGTGACATCCGTAATATAATTTAGCCACACATCGTTATTTTTAAATATTTCAATTAAATCTTCACAATGCAGTGAAAAAGCATCTAAAAAAACTTGTACAGATACAGGAAATTGATAGTTGATTACTTTGCCTAATTGGGCAAATTTCTCTATTTCGTTATGGTCAATATCCACCATTGCGATTTTAGCTTCACGTGCAAAGGTATCTAATTTTGCTGTGGCTTTTGAATCTAGTCTGCACCCAATAGAAATGATAAAATCGCAATTTTGTAAAACGATATTATTCCCACGTAAAGAATGAGTTCCAAAATTCCCTAGATTTAGCTCGTCATCATGATTTGCAATCCCTTTGAGCGGCCAAGTCGATAGAAAGGGGATTTTTAGTTTTGTTGCAAGTGAAATTAACCGTTCTGCTGAGTTATGGCACCCAGCACCAAGAATAAATAAAGGTTTTTTCGCTTGTTTTAATGACACTATGAAGTTATTAAATATGTTTTCTTGAATTACTTTATGGTTTACAGTTGATTGATTAAAAGCTTCAAATGGTATTTTTTTTATATCTAATATCTCTCGCTGAAAGTCATCAGGAATATCTATTAACACAGGCCCTGGCCGGCCACTTAATGCTGCTTTTATAGCTTCAGGTAATACAGTGATAATGTCATTAGGTCTTTTTAATTGTATTGCGTACTTTGTTATTGGCTTTGCCATAGAAACAATATCGGTTTCTTGGAAACCATATTGGCGAACCCCTAATTTATGCGATTGCCTAAATGAAGCTACATTTCCAGTTATATGTAAAGTAGCTACAGAGTCAAAGTAGGAGCTTGCGATACCTGTTAATAAATTTGTAGCGCCTGGGCCTGATGTGGCTATAGTCACGCCTAGTACATGGTGTGTTTTTGCATAACTATCAGCAGCCATCGCACATGATTGCTCATGTTGCATTGCAATAGCTGAAAGCGAAGGGTGTTTTTCAATTGAGTCAATTAAATGTAAAGCAGCACCGCCTTGCAGAACAAATACATGCTTGATATCTAATTGAGCAAGGTAAGATGCAATATAATCCGTTAGTTTCATTTATGTATGCTCTTTATTGAGTCTACGCAATTTGTAGATATTTGGGTTTTCAAGAGACTCCAAAAAATCCTCATGAAAAATTTCTTTGGATGCAATGCTATAGTTTCGTCCACTAAACTTACTATTTGCATTATCAAGAAGAAAAATTAAGGAGTCGATGACCAGTTGCATAGACACAAAGTCATTTTCCTCATATCTTCTGGCTGTTTCCTTATATGCTTCCGGCACTATTTCTTTTGCGTGGAGTGTTTGTTGGTGAATAGGTGTATCTACCCAGCCAGGACCAACATTTAGAAAGATTAAATCGGGATATTCAGCAGCTAAAACTTCAGTCATTTTTATTAATGCTACTTTCGCATTTATATAAGAGTTGAACTTCGTCGGGGCGCTATTGACGCCTCCGCCAGCAAAAGTCAGGATTTTGCAGTTTGATTTCATTTTTAGAACTGCTGAACTTAACACTTGCACTATAGATAAGTAATTAATTCTATATGCATTTTCCCAATCGTCATAAGAGCAATCTGATAGAGAACCGATTGGCTCGAGTGTGCCATGAACAAAAATTATACTATCATATATTGAAAAGTTCGTTTTATGGCACCAATCGTCAACGTTTTTTTGTGAGCTAAAATCAACTTTTGTTAGTTCAGCAAAATCTAAGTTTGATTTTCGCCCTCGATAAGTACCGTGAATAATCGTATTTTGGCTTAAGCGCTCAGCAAGTGCTTGCCCAATACCACTATTTATTCCTGTAATTAATACTCGATTCATTAAAACGGGCCTTTAAACCAGTTACCAGGAACATCGTGAGGAAATTCTACATCTTCGGTCATAAATATTTCCCTATCAAGGAGTTCAGATACAGCTTTAGTAATCTCAGTTCTGGTTTTGTAGTATTTTTTTGTTAATCCAAAGCTCGTAGGTTCAGGGTAAGAGGGGAGTGCTATTCGTTTTATTGGTTTTTTTAAGGAAGTAAAGCATGCTTCATATATTTTTGCTGAAATTTCACTAGAGACAGAAAATGAGTTATGTCCTATATCAGTGCATATGCAGGTTTGAGTCTTATTGACAGAGTTATAAATAGTTTGCCAATCAATATTTGTCGGTTCAGATACCTCAATTACCTCGCAGTTAACACCTTGTTTTTTTAGGAAGTTGTGGCAGTGTATGGCTTCTAGGAGCATATAGCTATTAGCGATGATAGTGACATCTTCACCTTCTTTGATGACTCTCGTTGTTTGCATGTTTGAGTTGTAATCGACGCACGTTTCTTTGTCGATGTTTTGGTTATGCAGCCATCGATGTTCAAGGAAAATAGTTGGATTATTATCCATTATACTTTGATAAAGTAGCTGTCCTACATTATCAGTTAAGCTTGGAGTAACAACTTTAAGTCCAGGGATATGTGCAAACCATGATTGCAAGCTTTGTTGATGAGTGGGTCCTTGACCCCAACCCCTACCTATGATTAAACGTATTGTTAAAGGTACAGTCATTTGCCCATTAAACATGTAGTGCCACTTAGCGGCATTATTTACAAGTTGGTCCATGGCAAGCAAGAAAAAATCGACTCGTTGATGGGTCATTAATACACGTGTGCCAGTAATAGCTGCGCCAATCCCTACACCCGTCATTGCATTTTCAGATGTTGGCATATCAAAGACACGGTCTGAGCCAAACTTTGATTGTAAGCCTGTAGTTGTACCAAAAATAGCTTTTGGATCATTAATACCTAATCCCATACAAATCATGCTATCGTCTTCAGCCATGGCACAGTGCTGTGCTTGGTTTATTTCTTCAGCGAATGTTGTTGTTTTATTTTGCATAAAGAAACTCTTCGTTTAACTGTGGATTTGGAAAAGGGCTATTTTCAGCAAAAAGAAAAGCATCTTCTATTTCATTTTTTATTTTGATAATCATTTCGTTATGAGTTTTCTCGAAATGTTGATCTGCTGATAGTTCCGCGAATAATAATTTTAACGGATCTTTTTCAAGCCATGTTTTGACTTCACCTGCGGCTCTGTAGTTTAAGTCATCATCAAAATTAGGACCGCAATGCTCTCTGTGACGATATGTATCAAGCTCTAAGAGTGCTGGGGCATTATTCTTTCTAATATATTCAATAGCACTCTCAACGGCATGGGTTAGTGGTATTAAAAGATTTCCATCAGCGTGAAAGCTTTCAACTCCAATTGATTGCGATAAATCCGTAATGCTTCTATTAACCGGCTGGCGAACTTCTAATGGGCTATACACTGAATAGCGGTTATTCTCACATATGAATAATATAGGAAGAGATTTAACTGCTGCAAAATTTAACGACTCGTAAAAAGCGCCTTCTTCCGTTGCACCGTCACCAAAATAACTTACGGTCAAAAAATTGCTATTTTGTAGTTTTTGACTTAGCGCACTGCCAACCGCTAGTGGTATACTATTACCCACAATTGCAGTGCTAGCTATAAAACCGCAATCCAAGTCTGTTAAGTGCATAGAGCCACCTCTGCCACCTGTGCAGCCTGTCGCCTTGCCATATAATTCAGCTATCATTTTCTTTAATGATCCGCCTTTGGCTAGATAGTGGGCATGTGCTCTATGTGAACTGAAAGCCTTATCATCTTTAGATAAAAAATTAGAAACAACAACAGGTACTAGCTCTTGACCTATTGACAGATGTGTTGGGCATCTCATTTCTTGCTCAGGGTAGCGTAAGGCTATCATTTCTTCTATTTTTCGAATTCTTAATGATTCAAAATATGCATCAAGTTTTTTCATTAGGGTATAAACCAATAAAAATCGCCAGTGTAGCCTGTATCTTTGAAAAACTCTTTCCACTGATCAACATGCATCATTGTTTTGGCTGTTAGATTCCAGGCTTCCATGCGCTCTTTTTCTTGTTCATTTCTATATGCATCAACAGTAATAAATGCTTTAGCTTTAGAAACTCGCTCTATTTCTTGCAGTGCTTTTGCACAATTATTAAGATCTAAATTATGAATAGTGTTAATTGATATTACAGTATCAAAACTATTGTCTTCGAAAGGTAATTTAGTAGCGCAACCTTGTTGTAATAAGTGCTTTACTTCCTGTTTGGCATTGTCTAATGCGTAATGGGATATATCTATTCCACTTAATGTCATTGTTGGTAGCTGTTGTAAAATATCATAAAGCATAAATCCTTTTGCACAGCCTACGTCTAATAAACTGCTATTTTCTTGCAGGCCAAAGTGCGTAATAAAGTCAGGCACGACTGGCTGCCAAAATCTTGAATGATAGTTAAAACCACCATAGCCGTGCTCTCTATCACCATCAAAGAATTCCTCGTCAAATTGGCGCGCTATAGCTCTAACTGCTTCACTTTTGGCTTCTAATCTACCAGAAAGATCACGCTTAGACTTAGGGTAATTTTTTAGTAAATCTATTTCTTGTCCTATCATGATTACCTCAAGGTTTGTGAATATAGTCATGTTCTTGCTTGGCGAGTACATCTAAATTTTGCTTCATCCAATAAATTGTTCGTTCTAAGCCGTTTTCTAATGAAATAGAATCTTGCCAATTTAGCTCGGAGCGAATTTTTTTTGTGTCTAATAAATATGCTGCATCTTTTCCTAATCGATCTTCAGTCGATTGGCACACTTGTTCAAATGGGAGCTTAAGCATATTGCAGATTGTTTCAACGAGTACTCGAATAGAGATCATTTTATCTGTTGAAATATGGTAAATATCACCATTTTTACCCTTTTCGCCAATAAGTTGTGTCGCTGAAGATACATCGTCAATATGTATAAATGATCGTGTTGAATGCCCTCCGCCATGCAGCTGTAATTTTTTGCCTAGTAAGGCATATAAAATAGTACGAGGGATTATGCGATAAAGCTGTTGGCCTTCGCCATAAACATTGGCAGCTCGTGTAAATACCACTGGAAAGTTATAAACATCTGCGAATGTATGTAGACTCATATCTGCTGCAGCACGGGAGACTGCATAAGGTGTACTGGGTTGGTAATTAGTATGCTCTGGTACTAATCCGTTACAACTACCATACACTTCGGGTGTTGATATATGGATATATTTTTCAAGGAAATCTAATTGTCGGAGAGAATTGTGTAACTTTATCGTTGAAACAGTGTTAGTCATAAACCAATGTTCAGGATGTTGCCAGCTTTGATCAACCATGCTTTGTGCAGCAAAGTTATAAATTTTTTTAATTTTTTTCTGTTTAACAATATCAATAATTTTTTGCAGATGATGATTTATATCCAGTTGGCTAAATTGCAATTTATCTGCATTTTTTTGCCAACTATATGGTAGTAATGCTGAATTAGGTTCTGATGAGCGACTAACAGCAACAATTTGCTGATCATTTTTTAGCATATGCGCACAAAATGATGCCCCTGAAAATGAATTGCTTCCTAAAACTAAAATTGATGAGTCATTCATAGTTTAGATTGCCGCCTTATTTATTTTATTCTCAAGAAGAGAAAATTGAGTTTGAATATTTTCAAATGAATCATCCATCCATGCATTTATTTGAAATTCATTATCATTAAAGTAATGATTTTTTCCAACTTCAAAGCCGTGCATGTTATTTGTTCTGTCTGATAGATTTGGAATATCATTCGAACACCATCTAAAAATGATTGAGCGAGCCCCTTCAAGATAGCTAATCGGATAAAGAGGACCACTGTCAACACCCATATTTATATACGCTTCATGGTATAAGGCGAGCCTGATACTTAAATCTACAGCTGCAAGGGGATACGTTGTAAGCGATTGATATTTTTCTTCAAGGGGCTCACTTACTTTATAAGTATCTCTAATAATTAGCGGAAAGTATTCATTGAGGTCTAGTGATAATGCAAAATCAAGCCATGCCGTTGTATTGCTATTTCTGTGCTCGGAATTTGCCCAATATTCTCTCAATGTAATTGTTATTAGCTTTTTTTTGCCCACGTTATGTCTTATGAAGTCATTAACAATAGTATAAGCTTGTTGTGGAGGTGCTAAGTTACTTAATTTAATATTTTGCTCGGCATAAGATTTTAATAATTTAAAATCTCCAGCTGCTTGTCTAGGGTTTTGAAAGTAGTTATTTGGATATATGCTAGGGTTCAAGCTTTTATAGTATACAAGGCTACTTTGCGAAATCGGCTGATCAATACCTATGCATGAGGCAAGACAATTAAACATGGGTTTAATAACCTTTTCGATACGCCATTTAGCATCAACGTTATCGTGATATACATTTAATCCTGGAGTATCGTCACTATGGCTAGGGATAATTACAAATTGAATATTTTTTTTATTTTGTTTTTTTCGTTCTATTTCAGCTAAAACGATAAAAGTAGTTACATCAAAGCAGGGCAAATTATAAGAGAGATCATAAAAAGCATATAACGTTGATTTAGTATCAATAGCAAATTGCATTTGTATACAAGGAATGAGCTTACCGCTCATGTGGTTAAAAAAAGAACATTGATTAGTGGTAATACCAATTTTATTTAAAGATTGTAAGATATCAAAGACAAATTCAGAACAAATTACTACTTGGAGCGTTTGTTTTTTTTCTAGTTTTGATAATTCTTCTAATGATTTTGCAGGCGTGCCTTTGTATGATTCGCCACCATTTGTACAAGCAAAAATATTATTGTCAGTATTATATTCTGATCGGATAAACATTTCTGTTGAGGCTGTAATTCCGTAGACAATGGTGGTCATTAATTAGCCTCACGTAATGCATTGTATAGAGCTTTCATTAAGATATGCCCGACAATAACTTGAGTATCTTCTGATATCTGCATATCTTGGACTTCGAAATGGAAAACTTGGTCAAGCATCGGCTTAACTTTACCGCCAGAAAATCCTAAAATGCCCACTGTTTTCATGCCAATGTCGAGTGCTTGTTGAGTCGCTCTAATTATATTTTCAGAGTTACCGCTACCAGATAAAACAAGTAAAATATCATTGCTGTTTGCTTTAACTTTTAGCTGATGTGCAAAAATATTTTCATAACCAATGTCATTGCCTAGGCAAGTTAAAACAGAGCTGTTTGCTGGTAATGCTTCAACTTTTAATGCATTACCTTCTGGGCTAATACCAAATGTAAAGTCATTTGCAAGGTGGATTGCATTTGCTGCTGAGCCGCCATTGCCACATAAATATAAAGTGCCGTTATTTGCCTTCATAGTAAGTAAGGTATCAACAAGACTCTTAACTTGTTCACTATCTAACTGTTTTAATACATCCGTTAGGGTGTTCACATAGTTTGTTGTCAGTTTTTTCACTGAATCCTTGGCTATAGTGGTTGCAGATTGGTTGTTAGTCATAAAACTTCTCTTTGCATCCATTTAAGGTTGTAAAAATGGTCTTCATCTTTAAGTAAGTCTTGTTTGTAAGCTGTAATAATTTCGGTAATGGCTGTGTCGACATTTTTATTGGGTGTAAAACCGGTAGATAGTAACTTATCTGAATTAATACGGTAACAACGAGGGTCATTTGAAGGAGTAACCTCAATCTCACATGCTATTTTAGCCTGTACCATTTTTGCTATATCCATAATTGAGATATTTTCAAACCCTGCATTAAAGACACCAGAGACTTTCTCTGGATTATCCAGCATATAAATATAGAGATCAGTAATATCGTCAATATGAATATTTGGTCTGACTTGATCGCCGCCAAACACTGTGATTTTTCCATTTTTTAGAGCTTGCATTGTCAGCATATTGACAGAAACATCTAAGCGCATTCGTTTAGATAAACCGCATACAGTTGCTGGGCGTACAATTTGTACCGCCATGTCGTCGGCATAACTAAGAAGTACACGCTCTGCAACCATTTTCGTTTTGTTGTATTCAGAAATAGGCTCAAGCGTTAAGTCCTCAGTTACTTGCTCTTCATCTTTAACGCCGTATACGCTACCCGATGACGCATAAATAAACTGTTTTATTCCACAGCGCTTTGCTTTATCGGCTAAGCGCATAGTTGCTAACGCACTCACTTCCCATGTTAATTTAGGGTTTAAATCACCACAGGGATCGTTTGCGATAGAAGCAAGATGAATAATAGAATCCACACCGTCTAAGTTAATCGTATCAGTGTCGCGTACGTCACCTTTAATGACTGAGAGGTTGTCATGAGAGGGCAAAAAATTACCAAACCATTGGATGTCAAACGCGATTACGCGATGGCCTAAAGCCAGTAGTTTTGGAACCAGTACAGTTCCTTTATAGCCAGTTGCACCGGTAACTAATATTGTTTTTGGATTCATTTAATATTCTCTAATTCTTTGGTAGTCATAAATATAATGTTCAATGACATACAATTATTATGCCTAACTTAAGTAGATTTTTGCTCTACATGTTTATTTATATCGGTGATGTGAGGGTTTTCCTTTAATGTTTTTATTAAATCATTATAGGAAAAATCTACTTTATTCAAAAAATGCTCATAAACAGCGGTAATTGCTTTGTAATCGTCTGGTTCATCAAGTGTTAGGCGAAAGTGGCTATAATCTTCATACGCACTGAATGTGTGAGTCGTTATAGTATTAAATTTTGCCATGCCTAACGTAACATGCTCACGATCGTCCGGTGATGTTGCTTTTAGATGGGTATTCTCTAGTAAATCAAATGAAAATGCGCAGCAGTCAAGTCCTCTAGGGTAACCACTATGAGGACCTAAATTAACCATGTCATAGGTTTGAGTCACTCTTTCATTAATCACTTTGTTACATAGCTCTTCATCAATCAGTGGACAATCACTCGTTAGCCTAACTATGGTTGTAGATGATTGAGCATTATAATGTTTAGCAGCCAGATAATAGCGGCTTAGTACGTCTTGTGTATCCCCTTGGTAGGTTTTAATATTCAGCTGTGTGCATAAATCCAAGATAGGCTGCTCAGTGCCATCATTAGTTGTTGCGACAATGATTTGATCGTGCCAGTTTGGTAAGCGTTCAAGCATAATTTGTAACACTGGTTTGCCACACAGCGGCAACATCACTTTGGCAGGCAATCTGGTTGATGTCATACGTGCTTGAATTATTATTAATACATCAGACATGGTCACTGGTAATCGTAATTATTATTGAGATAAATATAGCAAATCATTACACTCTTGCACATAACTTAAAAGTTAAAATCCTTTTGGATCAATATAGTTTATCAAATTGTAAGCTATTGTAGATAATTAGGTATGAAATTTGCTTTGATTTAATGATTTTTTGACAGTGCAATTTAAGGGGCGCAAATGGCGTTTAATTCTGAAATTACCATCGATGGTAGAAAAATTGGGCCAGGTCATCCTGTGTATATTATTGCCGAAATGTCAGCAAACCATGGTCAAAATTTAGAGCAGGCGAAAGCGTTAGTTAGAGCCGCAAAAGAGGCCGGAGCTGATGCGATAAAGTTACAAACTTACCGCGCAGATACTTTAACAATGGATTGTAAATTATCGCATTTTGAAGCAACAGGTCCATGGCAAGGACAATATTTATATGATTTATACGAAGGGGCATATATGCCATGGGATTTTCACGCCCCTTTAATTCAGCTGGCGAATGAAATCGGTATCACTATTTTTTCTTCACCATTTGATGATTCTGCAGTCGATTTATTGGAATCTTTTGATTCACCTGCATATAAAATAGCTTCGCCAGAGTTGATCGATCATGACCTCATTCGAAAAGTTGCTGCGACTGGAAAGCCGGTGATTATGTCAACAGGTGGAGCAACGCTTGCTGAGATTGACGAAGCTGTGAAAGTTGCTCACCAAGCAGGAGTAACAGATTTAGCTATATTGAAATGTACAAGTAGCTACCCAGCTCCCCCGCAAAGCATTAATTTAAAAACAATCCCTCATTTAGCAGATGTTTTTAAAGTACCAATAGGCTTATCGGATCACACATTAGGTAACCATATACCTGTCGCCTCTGTAGCTATGGGGGCGACAATTATAGAAAAGCATTTTGTGATGAGTAAAGAAGATGAAACGGCTGATAGCTTTTTTTCCATGACACCAGATGAACTTGAAGATTTAGTTCAAGGAGTTAGGCAAGTTGAGTTGGCTATTGGCAGTGTACATTTCCCTAGTGAGCCCAGTAAAGCAAGGCGTTGCCTATTTGCAGTGAGGGATATTGCTGCTGGTGAAGTTTTGAACAAAGAGAATGTGGTCAATCTAAGGCCTGGTGTAGGTGAGCTGATGCCAAAGGATTTAGGATTTATAACGGGCAGACTCGCAACGAAAGCGATTAAAAAAGGTATGCCTTTGACTTGGCATCACGTTGGAGCGATTAAATGAACTATCTAATTTACGGAGCGGGTCATTTTGGAGAATGTTTTTATAGAATTTTAGTAAAGCAAAAGCTACAAGTTAATGGGTGGATCGATCAACGTTTAGTTAGCCAGATGAAGTATAATTTACCTATTTTTGATGAGCATACAGCTGATCGTAATATGACAGTCATTGTTGCTGTAACGCCGTTAGTTAACTCTAATAGAGGGCAAATCAAAGAGCGCCTACAAGAGCTCGGTTATAATAATGTTCTTGGCTTTTTTGAGGCTGCACGAGAGTTCCCAGAAGTGTTTAAGGAATATGCGCAGCTAGAGCATTTATGGATGCGCACAAGTCATCATGATATGTTGAATTTACCAAGTATTAAGTGGTTACGAGCGCGTTTGGGGGATGATAAAAGTAAAAATATATTAGATAAATTGTGTGCTTTTAGGGCATCCCTTTCTATTGATGACTACCCTGAACCGGATAGAAAAATTGAGTACTTCCCAGATGATATACCTTTCAATTTTCAATCACCAATTCGTTTTATCGATTGTGGTGCTTATACT
The DNA here is from genome assembly GCF_014164365.1 of Pseudoalteromonas sp. SG43-6. NCBI lineage: Bacteria > Pseudomonadati > Pseudomonadota > Gammaproteobacteria > Alteromonadales > Pseudoalteromonadaceae > Pseudoalteromonas > Pseudoalteromonas sp. SG43-6. Next base: position 102,855 of record NZ_JACJEZ010000006.1, on the reverse strand, counting down.
GGGGATACAGTAGAGGCGTTTGTAGAACTTCATAAAAAAAATATTATAACACTTGAGCATATTTCCTCATTTGAACCCGATACAAATAATTATCAAACACTTACAAATACACAAAACAGGCTAAAGAAAAATAATCCTGAAATTTCTTTTCAAGCATTCCCTTCGGGGGTTTGGAAATGTGTTGATTTACTTAATTTTAATCAAGGGCAAACAAGCTCCAGCAATATTATACAAAGTGAAGTTATAAATGATTCTTCAGTATCTGTTGTTGATTTAGACTCAACTTGTCAAGCTATGGATATAAACTATATAAAAATGGACATAGAGGGGGCCGAATTAGCTGCTCTTGAAGGTGCCAAAAGTTTAATTCAAACCCAACAGCCTGTGCTAGCTATTTGTGTTTACCATAAACCGAAAGATTTATGGGAACTCCCTCAATTTATCGATCAATTGCAGCCTAATTACGATATGTATTTACGAGTACATGAACATTTAGGGTTAAGCACCGTTTTGTATTGTATTCCAAAAGGTTCTCATTAATGAAAAATCAACTTATTAACTTTTTATATCAGTTTTTTACAGACAGAGGTTGCGCTGTTGATATTGATAATATTTTAGAGCTTTCATTCAAGGATGATATAGCTTTGGATTCATTTGAGATTCTGACATTAGTAATGCAGATTGAATTGACTTTCGGTATAAAAATTGAACCTCAGGAATTGCTTGATCCAAAGACGAATTATGTGAGTGGATTTGTTGATATGGTTATGGCAAAGCAATAATTATGTTTGCAATTCGTATCACTAATAAGCAAGACAATGGCATTGGTCATTTAATGCGAATGAAACATTTGGCTTCTGCATTAAAACAGCATCAATTAGGTGTCCACATAATTCTTGATGATTTATGTCAGTTTAGCCAAACGCTGTATGCAGATTTTAAAGTGGCTGATGTTCATTGGCAAAATTATGAAGAGGACGCACTTTTAACAATTAATTATATGCATCAGAATAGTTTATCGCATTTAATAGTTGATAGTTATACTTTACCGCATGAATACGAGCAGTTGATAAAGAAATCCGGTTTTACCTTAACCGTTATTGATGATAACGAGCGACAACATACTTGCGATTTTTTGATTGATTATAAATGGGTAGGACCGATTACAAAGAGCCGTTATGAATCGCTAGTACCGACTGATTGCGTTCGTCTTTTAGGCCCGAATTATTGTATTTTAGATCCCACATATCGTACCGTTGAAAAGCACTCTTCGGAGTCAGATCTTCCCGTTCGAGTTTTATTTTCATTAGGTGGCGGTGGTGATCTTTTTATTCTAAAAAGAATCTTTGATGGATTACCAAGAGCCATTCAAGCAAATGTTCTTTTTGATATAGTGGTAGGTCCCTATGCAACGAATAAAGATACTATGTATGCTATTGGGCAAGAGTTTCCAAATATTAATATTTTAGAGAATGTAACTTGCCTGAAAGAGTATTATGAAAGAGCCTCACTTTTTGTGGGTGCATTAGGCACCTCTTTTTATGAATGTGCTGCGACTAAAACACCAGCGATTACTTTTTCTCTTGAGGATAACCAGACTAATGATATTGATATCTTGGAGTGGTTAGGTCACTACCTCCATATTAATGATGTTTCTATTGATGATTTTTTGCGATTAGGAGAGTTAATTGATATCGCTCTTAGTCAATTACCAAGATTACAATTGCTGGTAGCCAAAAGAAAAGTATCGGTTGATGGCGAGGGGGCACGGCGAATAGCTAAAGCTCTTGTCGGTGAGAAGATATCAACAAATTGTTTTGCTATTGCTGAGCAGCACTGCGAAGTAAAGACTGAATTAACAGATAATTTGGTTGTTTGCCAAGTTGATGATACCCATATAAATAGTTATTTATCGGCTAGAAACTTACCTAGCAATAGCGTGAGAATGACTGTGCAGAATGCTATTAAGCCATTGGAACATTATTTATGGTGGTTTAATCAATCACGTTTTAACTTTGTGATTACAGAGCGAGAAGGCAGTAGGCAATCTCAAAGTTTGTATATCTGGCATAATTTATATAAAGATAAGTATTTATATGGCGGCTGGTTTTCTTGTAATCAAGATCTTTCCTTGCCCATAGCTATGATCGCCTTACAATGGCAACTTGAGTTTTGTAAAGCGAGTCATCCCAATGCTATTTGGCTTGCGGTGATCCATAAAGACAACAAATTTGTAAATTTGCTAAATCGCTATATGGGATTTGTGGCAATACCAATACATTCAAAAGAATATAAAGTAACGCAACAGTTATTTCCTTTGGCCGATGAGCAGTTTAATTTTGTAATGTGGGACCCAAATGCACAATAAAAATATATACCAGCTTGTTCAATCACATACGGTTACTCAACCTGAGAAAATTGCGTGTATATATCAACAGACCCAAATTAACTACCAACAACTAATAAATAAGGTTGATTCTTTAGCTGCTGGCCTGACTCAGTTAGGAATTAAGCAAGGACATAAAGTTGCGTTATTTTGTCCAAATAACCTCGAGTTTACATATTGTTTATTAGCTGCGGCTAAACTGGGTATTGCGCTTGCGCCATTACCACTAACTCTCAAAGGACAGGCTTTATCAAAAGCGTTACAAGTAGCTGATTGCGAGTATGCTATAGCATGGATAAGTGTGGCTGAACAACTTGTTAATAATGATGTTTTAGCTACCGACAATATAATTACGATAGGTGGCAATAGTGATAACTTGATTGATTTGGTCAATGTAATGTCTGCATCCACGGCGCAATATGATGAGTTTCCAGTAGAAAATATCAATTTACCTTATATTCTTACCATGACTTCAGGTTCTACTGGTCAACCTAAGCCAATAGTATTTACTCAAGCGACTAAAATTGTTCGCGCATTTGATGCGACGGCTCAGTATTACCAATTAGATAAAAGCGATGTTGTGTTGGTTTCAACACCTTTATATCATTCACTTGCACAGCGCTCTTTACTGATGCCACTAATGTTGGGCGCAAGTGTAGTTATTTTACCCAAGTTCTCAGTTAATGCTTGGCTTGATGCAATCAATACTCATAAAATTAGTTTTTTATTTGCTGTTTCAAGTCAACTAAAGGCCTTGATCCCAGAGTTAGCAAAAGCGCAGTTAACAAGCTTGAAGTGTGTTGTATCATCTTCTGCAACACTTGAAAGCGACGACAAAAAGTCACTGTTATTAGCCTTGAATTGCCGTTTCCATGAATGTTATGGGGCATCAGAAATGGGGGTGATCAGTGATTTTGATATAACCGAGCCGAATGTACCGATCAATAGTGTAGGTAAGCCTTTACCAAATCTGAAAATAAAAATATGTGATGCTGAACGTAATACTTTGTCTAATGGTAATATCGGTGAAATAGCTTGTCGCTCACCAACTGCGTTTGCACAATATTATAACTTACCAGAGCAAACTGCGCAGAGTTACGACAGTGATGGTTATTTTTTTACTGGTGACCTTGGTTATTTGGATGATGATAATTATCTTTATTATGTTGGTCGAACAAAAGAAGTTATTAAATCGGGCGGGATCAATGTTTACCCGAGCGATATTGAGTTGGTAACTAATTACTTACCTTGGATTGCTGAGTGTGCGGCTTTTGGAGTAAGTGATGATAAATTTGGAGAAGTCATTTTATTATCTTTTGTTTGTAATGATACTGCGCCAGTGAATGCAAAAATGCAGTTGCAAATGCATTTATTCAAAGAACTTACTGACTATCAGCAACCGCGAATTTTGTTTGAGATGAAAAGACTGCCAAAAACCGAAATGGGTAAAATCCATAAACCGAGTATCAAGCAGGCATATCTAGAGAGTTGTAATTAAGCGTATTACACGCTTTCCCAGCCAAGTGTTTGTGTCGAACGTTTAGCAGCAGCAAATAACTTTAAGCCATCTGCGGCGTGTTCTAAACCAAATACGTATGGTTGGTTATTTTCTTGCCCTAGTTGAAAACATTGTAAATCTTCAGCGATGTCGCTGTATAAGTTTGCAAATGCTTCTACAAAACCAGTAGGGTGGCCTGGTTTCATGCGGTTATATCTAAATTGGTGGGCGTAGTCGCACTGACCCGCTCGGTCTAATATCTCTCGCCTACCATCATTAAAATTTAGTTCTAACTCATCGGGGTTGAGCTGTAACCATTTAGCACTTCCGGTATCTCCATACACTCTGATCTGTAAACCGTTACGATGACCAATAGCCGTTTTTGACATCCACATGCTGCCTTTGACGCCACTGGCATACTTTACTAGCATTTGTACGTCATCGACTAAATTAGCATATTGAGAGTGGTTACTAAATTCAGCTAATGTGTGAGTTGGTTCCTCACCCAATAAAAAGCTACTTAGGTGATGAAGGTGAACACCTAAATCTAAGCAAATGGTTGGTACTTCAGCATCTCGCAGACGCCACGCCTGCGGTTGTGATGTTTTTCCCGCGATATCGGGGGGGCGGCGAAAGCCTTCTTGCGGCATTTCTAAATGAATTTTTTGAATTGTTCCCAGCTTTCCTGAATTTATTAAATGCTTTAACTCACGTACCATTGCATAGCCACTGTAGTTAAAAGTAACAGCTAAAAATTGTTTCTTTGGATCATAATAAGGGCGAAGAATTGCAATTTCTCGTGGTCCACAAACCATCGCTTTTTCACAGATTACGGGTAATTTTTTTTCGAATAAATACTGTAAAACTTCTAAATGATGCGGTGTTGGAGTGAGCACTACAAAAGCATCAATGTGACCCTTTTCAGCTTCGACCATTTCTTTCCAATCTGCGTAAACACATTCTGCTGGGATCCCCCAATGAATACCTGTAGCTTGATTATTTTCTTGATTACGACAAAAGGCACCGGCAACAACTTGAAATTTATGATCCATGTGAGCTGCGCAAAAGTGTACATAGCCAACAGCTGACGTGTTACCCCCGCCAATAAAAGCAAGTTTGAAAGTCGGGTGAGTTTGTAACATAGTTGCCTCAAGGTTCATTAAATAATATGTTTATATCGTCAAAAAGGTTGAAAACTTTAATTTAAGATTTGCTGTAGAGTGTTCAGTATAAAATGCACTTCTTGCTCTTTCAACGATGGATGAAGAGGAAGGGTGATAGCACCTTGATAATATTTTTCAGCATTAGGGAAATCACCAGCCTTAAAGCCTAGAGCTTGATAGTATGGCTGTAAATGTATTGGAATATAATGAACGTGGCCAATGATCCCTACTGCTCGAAGCTGAGTTACAGCGTTTTTATGACGAGTTGCATCGCTATAATTAAGTTGAATTATGTACAAGTGATAAGCGGAATAACAGGTATCAATTTGTTGCAATGGACGAACCAAATTTAAATTAAGATGTGTATCATATATTTTAGCAAGGTGATGTCGCTGCTTAATAAATTCGTCAACTTTACTTAGTTGGCTAAGCCCTAACGCTGCGTGTAAATCAGTCATTCGATAATTAAAGCCAAGCTCGATTTGCTGATAGTACCAAGGCCCATGGCTTGCATCGGTCATTTCACTTTCATCTGATGTGATCCCATGGCTTCTTAATCTTTTTAAACGCTTTGCTAAATTATCATCATTTGTAACCGCCATACCGCCTTCAGCTGACGTGATGATTTTCACAGGATGAAAGCTGAATACGCAAATATCTGAAAACTCACAATTACCAACAGGTTTATCTAAATATTTAGCACCAATGGCGTGAGAGGCATCTTCGATAATTTTAAAATCATATTTAGTAGCGAGCTGATGAATGGCTTGCATATCGCATGATTGACCCGCCAAGTGTACCGGTATGACAACTTTAGGTAAGCAGTTATTTTTTTCTGCTAGGATCAACTTCTGCTCAAGTTCCTTAATCGACATGTTGCCGGTATCTAAGTCAATATCAACAAAGTCAATCTTAGCACCACAATAAAGTGCGCAATTACTTGATGCTACAAAAGAAATAGGAGATGTCCAGACTATATCGTTTTCTCCAACGCCTAATGCTAGGCATGCGATATGTAACGCCGATGTTGCACTATTTACTGCAATGCCATGCTTTACTTTACAGTAACTAGCAATGCCAGCTTCAAATGCAGGTACTTTAGGACCTTGCGTGAGCCAGTCAGATTGTAAGACATTGAGTACCGCATCAATATCTGCTTGGTCAATAGATTGCTTTCCATATGGGATCATAAAAGTGCCTGAATATTAAAAGCTGCTATTTCTTCTATCGTTAAAAAGTGGGGGTTACTTAAAGAACTATATTCAAATCCGATCTCAACTTTCCTACCGCACTCATTTAATGCATTTGTATCAAAATTATTGCTGCGACTACTAAATTTAATGCCAGGTGCAATCACAAAATGATCATCAAATTCGTAGGTATCAAAACACAAATCAGAAGGGCACATCACCTCATGTAATTTTTCGCCCGGGCGAATACCGATATTTTTTTGTGGCAGGTTTGGTGCCATTGCTGTTGCTAAATCAGTAATACGAATTGATGGGATCTTGGGAACAAAAATTTCTCCTCCTAACATCCTCTCAAAGTTAGTTAAAACGAAATCAACACCTTGCTGAAGGCTGATCCAAAAGCGGGTCATTTCTTCATGGGTGATAGGGATATGGTCGCGGCCTTGATCAATAAACTTTTGAAAAATAGGCACTACTGAACCGCGCGAGCAGACTACATTACCGTAGCGAACAACTGAAAATGTGGTGCGATTACCACCGGCAATATTATTAGCGGCAACAAACAATTTATCGGATGCTAATTTTGTCGCACCATATAAATTAATTGGGTTGGCTGCTTTATCAGTAGAAAGCGCAATGACTTTTTCAACATTATTGTCTAAGGCAGCATCAATGACATTTTCAGCACCATTAATGTTAGTTTTGATGCATTCCATCGGGTTATATTCTGCGGCAGGGACCTGTTTAAGAGCTGCAGCATGAATAACGTAATTTACTCCACGCATTGCACGGCGTAAGCGGTCTTTGTCGCGTACATCACCGATGAAGTAACGCATACATGGTTGATCAAAGTCTTGCTGCATTTCAAATTGTTTTAACTCATCACGAGAGAAAATAATTATTTTTTTTGGCTTGTATCGCTCAAGTAACGTTTTTACGTATTTTTTACCGAATGATCCGGTACCACCGGTAATTAAAATTGTTTTGTTATCGAACATAGTTTTACCCAAGTTATTTATCATTGGCGTAGTTATAGTAAAAAATTAAATACGCAAAAAGTGAAATTTAATACACTGCTCAGTACTTTACCTATTAACAGAGTAGGTTAGCAAGCACGATGCCAAGTTAATTTAATTAAACAATGGTACAAAGTGCAAAATTTGGCAAATTAAGCTATAATTTAACCAATCAGCGTGTCGGAGCCTGTTATGAAAATTCAATCACCAGCAACTAGTTTTTTAAACCAAACACAACAAACCAGTAACAAGCTTGCAGAGCAACTTGCTACGGGTAAAAAAGTCAACTCTGCGGCAGATGATGCCGCGGCATTGCAAATTATAGATCGGTTAACCTCCCAGCAAGACGGTTACAGCCAAGCGGTGAATAATGCCTATGATGGTATTTCTTATTCGCAAGCGACCGAGTCAAACTTGTCGGGTGTCAACGATGCTGTCTCGCGTATTCGTGAATTATCTATTCAAGCAGGTAATGGCGCATTAAATGATAATGACCGTGCTGCTTTGCAAGAAGAAGTGGTGCAATTACAAAGTCAGGTTACAGAGACGTTTGAAAATGCCAATTTTGCAGGTAAACCTTTGTTTGATGGTCAGTCGGTGTCGTTTCAAGTTGGTCCAGATGCGAATGCAAATCAAACGGTTACTCCTTCGGATGGTAGTTTTGCATCAGTAATATCAACAATTGATATTTCTACTCAAGCAGGTGCACAAGCTGCAATTGATATTAGTGACCAAGCGGCGGACGAAATTAACGCCCAGCGAGCTGAACTTGGTGCTTTTCAAAATACATTGGCAAGTACCATTAAAGGCTTGGGTACTCAGCAAGAAAATATTGCCGCGAGCCAAAGTCGAATTCAAGATACCGATTATGCTCAGGCGGTTTCACAGCAAGTATCAAATGATATTTTAGCACAAGCGTCAGTTGCACTGCGTGGCCAAGCTAACCAATCGGCTGAATCTATTTTAGGGTTATTATAACGGCTATGATAAAACAGTAATTCTTAAGTATTACTTGCAATTAGCTTAGTGTCTGTTTTTTGGCATCTATGTCAAAAAACTGCCGCTTTGTGCTTGCATCCCTGTCAAACTCGCTTACAATTTAAATTATTAATAGCTTGTAGTAACTGTGGTTCGCTAAATAATGATCTTGATTTTAGACAATAATAATAATCGTGCGATTGGTTTACATGCTGCGCTTACCTTTATTGGTGAGGCAGTGCAACTGCTTGACGATGCAAGCCTTGAACAAGAATGTGAAAAATACCAAAAGCAATCATGTATGGTGATCCTCGGTGCATTGCAAAGCTTAGATCATGAAAGCGTGATCAAGCGCCATCCAACAATACCATTTCTATTAATTGGTGAAACCCTTAAACCACTGTTGAGCATTGCCAATGTAGTTGGCCTTATCTGTGAACCTTTTAACCATGATGTAACGACTCAATTACTGCATGATTGCCAACAGTATCAACGGATGTTACCAAATGAGCATAAACACGCAAAACCGCACAAAACCTTTGATGGCTTAGTTGGTGAAACTGAAGCGGTTAAAGATGTACGCTTTTTAATTGAACAAGTTGCTAAAACGGACGCTAATGTATTAATTTTAGGCGAATCAGGTACTGGTAAAGAAGTGGTTGCTCGTAATGTTCATTTACTATCAAAACGTAATACAGGGCCATTTGTACCCGTTAACTGTGGGGCGATACCTGCGGAGCTGTTAGAAAGTGAGTTATTTGGTCATGAAAAAGGCGCGTTCACTGGTGCTATTTCAGCGCGTAAAGGCCGCTTTGAACTTGCCCAAGGTGGGACGCTTTTTTTAGATGAAATTGGCGATATGCCGCTACAAATGCAAGTAAAGTTATTACGAGTGTTACAAGAGCGCAGCTATGAGCGGGTTGGTGGTACAAAACCAATTCAAGCCGATGTGCGGGTGATTGCTGCAACACACCGTGATCTTGAACAAATGATAGAGCAAGGAAGTTTCCGCGAAGATCTATATTATCGACTCAATGTTTTTCCTATCGAAAACCCATCTCTTGCAGAACGTGCTGATGATATTCCATTATTATTAAAAGAGTTAATGCGCCGTATTAATGAGCAAAGTGGTACTACCGCTAAGTTTACTGAGCGGGCAATTGATAGTTTAAAAGAGCACACATGGCCGGGGAATATTCGCGAGTTAGCGAACTTAGTTGAGCGTATGGTGATCATGTTGCCAGATAAAGTGGTTGATATTCCCGATCTACCAGCAAAATATCGTTATATTGAAGTTGATGCTTATGAACCACAATATCCCGAAGAGCTGATGGAGCGTGATGCTTTCAATGATATTTTCAGTACTGGTTTTAGTGATTACGACGATGAGCCAGAAGTTGAAGCAATTCAGCCATCAGCAGACCTTTTACCCGACGAAGGGATTGAGCTAAAAGATTATTTAGCTGAGCTGGAAATTAGCCTGATCACTCAGGCCTTAGAGCGTTATGATTATGTCGTAGCGCGTGCTGCGGAGATCTTGGGTGTACGCCGCACAACCTTAGTTGAAAAAATGAAAAAATATAACCTATCACGAGATTAACACGTGCTAAGTTGCTAATATTTTACTTCGCAATATCAGTAATTACAGAGTGTGGTCGTCGTTTACGGTGATAAGTTCATTGACGCGCTAAAGCACTACCTACCATTTCGGTGCTTGCAAATAGTTACTTAATTTTTACCACCGAGGCGCTGCGCGCTACACGGAGCTGAAGGGCTAGGACCCTAATCCCTTCCTCTTTGAACTCGGAGTTCTCTGTGGTGGATCAATCATTTAAAGGTCTTTTGCACAAAGAGAAGTGAATGAGATCAAATGAGCAGATAAAAATATATATAAATCTTTCGTGGCTGAAGCCTGCTTATATGTGGTTTAAGCATTTGTAGGAAATGGCTTCAGCCATTAATTCCTAGACGCTAGATTTAGGATCCTAGCGCCTAGTCACTTTTCTAGCTCTTAACACCGAGTATTTTTCAATAATCTCAGCTTTACGAAAACAATCATTACTGTGATCATTCACCATACCACAGGCCTGCATATGGGCGTACACTGTGGTTGGACCTAAAAACTTAAATCCCCGTTTTTTTAAATCTTTTGCAAATGCAGTTGAGGCCTCTGTGATTGCAGGGTAGTCACTAAGTTTATCTAACTCATTCACTAACGGCTTACCACCTACAAACTGCCATTGATAGTTACTGAAGCTGCCAAATTCTTGCTGAATTTCAATAAAACGTTTGGCGTTATTTATAGTTGCTACAATTTTTAAACGATTACGTATAATTGTTTCATCAAGCATTAATCGTTCAACATCGTGCTCGTTCATTTGTGCGACTTTTTCTACATCAAAATCCAAAAATGCACGACGATAGCCATCACGTTTCTTTAAAATCGTATACCAACTTAATCCTGCTTGTGCTGATTCCAGAGTAATAAATTCAAAAAGTGTTTGGTCATCATATACTGGGATCCCCCATTCATCATCGTGATAGGCAACATAGTCATCTTTACTGGTATCGAGCCAAGGGCAGCGACATAAATTTGTTGAATTCATAGTGTCTCCTTGCTTTGCTTATTTTAGTTTGTCATTTTTTTGTCGCGTTATTTATACGCTAAGTAAATGAAATTAATCAATATAATTGTTGGTACAATTTGTGCATTTAGCTAGTTAGATCCTGTAAATGAGAATGCATTATGGCCTTAGCTAATGTCTTAAAACCACAATTTATCACAGCGACCCAGTATAACCCATGTTTACTGCAAGAAGAGTACATTGGTGAGTTAAGTGAATTACGCCAGCAAGCCAGTTGGTTAAGTCATTTAGTAGATACAATGCCTGCGGGTGTTGTGGTGCTTGATGGTCGCGGTTTGATCGCTAAAGCTAATCAAATTGCAACAGACATGCTAGGGGAGCCACTCGAAGGTGAAAAGTGGTTCAGTGTGATCCAGCGCTCGTTTCGGCCCCAACAAGATGATGGCCATGAAGTATCGCTAAAAGATGGACGCTTAATTAAGTTAGAAATAACGGCATTAGCGCCAGAGCCAGGGCAATTAATCTTAATGACTGACTTAACCGAAACGCGTCGTCTACAAACACGCGTTGCACATATGCAGCGTTTAAGTGCATTGGGTAAAATGGTGGCATCTTTGGCACATCAAGTGCGAACACCACTGTCTGCTGCGATTTTGTATGCCGCTAATTTAGGTTCAAAGCGGTTACCCGAAAGCTCGCGAGGCAATTTTCATACTAAGTTAATGTCGCGTTTAAAAGATCTCGAAACCCAAGTAAACGATATGTTGTTGTTCGCAAAAAGTGGCGATCAGCAAGTTGTTGAACATGTTTCCATGCAGCAATTATTAACTGAAGTGAAAACTGGCGCTGATGCTATGGTCGCACTTAATAATAGTGAACTTCAGGTCAGTTTACCTGAGCCTGATATCGAGATAATGGGCAATAAAACTGCGCTTGCCAGTGCCATTCAAAACCTTATTCACAATAGTATTCAAGTCATTGGCAGTAATGCACTCGTTCAATTAAGTGCGCAGCGGGATGCGAGTGACCCCGAGCTAGTGTGTATTACTGTAAGTGATAATGGCCCTGGGGTCGATTTAAGCTTACTTGATAAATTATTTGAACCATTTTTTACTACCCGAAGCCAAGGCACAGGTTTAGGCTTAGCGGTAGTTAGTTCAGTCGCAAATGCACACCAAGGACGAGTTGCAGTAACGAACAATGCTCAAGGCGGAGCCTGCTTTAGTTTACTGTTACCTATTTGTACAAAGTCAACATCGGCGGAGGCAATATGAACAACACGATTTTAGTGGTTGAAGATGATGCAGGGCTTCGTGAAGCCTTGATTGATACGCTTGAAATGTCTGGAATAGATTGCGTTGCGGCTGACAGTGCCGAGCAAGCTATGGTGCTACTTAAAAAAGACAGCTTTTCGCTGGTCGTGAGCGATGTGCAAATGGGCGCGATGAGTGGTCTTGATTTACTGCGCAGCATAAATCTTAATTACCCTGATCTACCGGTTTTAATGATGACAGCGTATGCGACTATTGATGATGCTGTTGAGGCTATGCGGTTAGGGGCAATTGACTATATGGCCAAACCGTTTGCGCCCGAAGTGCTACTTAATATGGTAAGCCGCTATCTACCTGAGCCAGAAAAAGAAACTGATGGCCCGATTGTCGCCGATCCGAGTAGCATTCAGCTATTAGAACTTGCAAGTCGGGTTGCTAAATCGGATGCCAGTGTGATGGTGCTTGGTCCTAGTGGCTCAGGTAAAGAAGTACTCGCACGCTTTATCCATGATAAATCAGATCGCGCAGAGCAGCCATTCGTCGCAATAAACTGTGCTGCGATCCCTGAAAATATGCTCGAAGCTACATTATTTGGCTACGAGAAAGGCGCGTTTACTGGTGCGATTCAAGCTTGTCCGGGTAAATTTGAGCAAGCACAAGGTGGCACAATTTTACTTGATGAAATCACTGAGATGGATTTAGGCCTACAGGCTAAGTTACTACGTGTATTACAAGAACGCGAAGTTGAACGTTTAGGTGGTCGCAAAACTATTAAGCTAGATGTGCGTATTTTGGCTACCAGTAACCGTGATTTAAAAGAGGCTGTGGCTAAGCACCAGTTTAGAGAAGATTTATATTATCGGTTAAATGTATTTCCGTTGATGTGGCGTCCACTTTGTCAACGTCCAGGCGATATTGTCGTGTTGGCAAAGCATTTAATTGAACGTCATCTCAATAAAAGCAAAGAGCCTATCGCTGTACTTAGCGAACCGGCAGAGAAAAAATTATTAGCTCATACTTGGCCAGGTAATGTGCGTGAACTGGATAATGTGATCCAGCGTGCGTTGATATTACGCCACGGTGATATGATTGACGAAAGTGCTATTTTTATTGAAAATTTAACCCAGACTCCTCTAACTGCGGCTTTATCAGCAAGTTTAGTGCCGGTTAATTCAGCACCAGAAAACACTACTTCGGCGGTTACAAGTTCACCAACTAATGATGCTTATTATGATCTGCAAGCGCCAGCAATAAAAGCGACAGCAGAACGCAATCAGCTGCGTGAAGAATTACCAAGCTTGGATTCGGGAAGTTACAAAGATGAACTTAAAGATAAAGAGCATAGAATTATTTTAGAGACCCTAAATCGTTGTCAAGGCAAGCGTAAAGATGTAGCTGAAACATTAGGGATCAGCCCACGAACATTACGTTATAAATTGGCACAAATGCGTGATTTGGGGATCACCTTACCTGCTTAAGCCTCTATAATTTTTGTTTTCCTTCACTATTTAATTTACGCTCAGCCTTGCTGGGCGTAAACTTGTCAAAACTCTGACAACAAAAACACATCTCAAGCTATTGATATTAATTAATTTATTAGTTGGCATGCTTTGTGCTTTATTAAGTTATTAGTAAACTGCATCGTCAGAGACAATTATGAAAATTCAAAACAGCGCATTATTTCAAGAAATGCAATCTATGGCTCTCGAAGCTGGTCGTAGTAATCAAGTAAACAAATTACCGACGCAGGCGCAGCCTACTTCGAGCGCCCAATTTGGCGATTTGTTAAGTGATGCACTCAATACCGTGAATGGCCTTCAAGCTGATGCAAAACAAAAAGTCGTAGCGGTTGAAATGGGCGACCGAAATGTGTCATTAGCGGATGCGATGATCGCATCACAAAAATCATCGGTTGCCTTTGAAGCCACTGTACAAGTTCGTAACAAACTTGTAGAAGCCTATAAAGAAATCATGAACATGCCTGTTTAACTAGGTAGTGGAGAATTATTGTGGCGCAATCTAATCAATCAACAGATCTTGCTTTGGCCGGCGGCGGTATCGACCAAACTGATAATGACGATCAACAAGAACAAAAGTCAGGCTATTTAAGTGCATTAAACGGCGTTGATGTATTACGTCAGGTCACTTTAATTATTGCATTAGCGATTTGTTTAGCGATCGCTATTTTTGTGATTATTTGGGCACGTCAACCAGATATGCGTCCACTTGGAAAAATGCCAACGGAAGAGCTAATTCAAACGCTCGATTTTTTAGATGCACAAAAAATTGACTATCAACTTGATGGCAATGTGGTTTCTGTTCCTGAAAATGAATATCAAAATATTAAATTGTTAATGACCCGCGAAGGTATTGAGCAAGCGCCGAACTCGGGTACTGATATTATCATGCAAGATATGGGTTTTGGTGTTAGTCAGCGTTTAGAGCGTGAACGTTTAAAGCACGGTCGTGAACAACAACTTGCGCGCACGATCGAGGAACTACAAAATGTCACGCGTGCTAAAGTATTATTGGCAATCCCGAAAGAAAATGTTTTTGCTCGTCGTGAGAAAAAACCATCCGCAACAGTTGTATTAACTTTAAAACGTGGTCGTATGCTCGGTAGTGAAGAAGTGGACGCCATTGTTGATATTATTGGTTCAGCAGTGCAAGGTTTAGAGCCGTCACGAGTAACTGTAACAGACCAAAATGGCCGATTACTTAATTCAGGATCGCAAAGTGCGTTAGCTGCTCGCTCACGTAAAGAATACGATATTGAACGTAAACGTGAACAAGAATATCTAGATAAAATAGATGGTATCTTAATGCCAGTTATTGGCATGGGTAACTACACTGCACAAGTCGATTTAAGTATGGACTTTAGCGCGATTGAAGAAACTCAAAAACGCTACAACCCTGATTTACCAGCGGTACGCAGCGAAACCACTTTTGAAGAAAACAACATCGGCGGGTTAGCTATCGGTATTCCTGGCGCGCTGACAAATCAGCCCCCAGTGGATTCGAATATTCCTGAAGTTGCCGGTCAAGGTGGTGCAGGCTCTGGTTCATCACCCAGTCGCACTCATAAAGAGGCGACACGTAACTATGAACTTGATACTACTATTTCCCATACACGTCAGCAAAGTGGTGTTATTCGTCGAATTAGTGTGTCTGTGGCAGTCGATTATGTGGCAAAAGTGGGTGAAAATGGTGAAACGACTATGGAGCCTCGCTCAGTTGAAGCACTGTCAAATATTCGTCGTTTACTGCAAGGTGGTGTGGGTTTTGACTTACAGCGTGGTGATGCATTAGAAGTAGTGACAGTACCGTTTGTACGTGAACCGATGGACTTAGCTATTGAAGTACCACTGTGGGAACAAAACTGGTTTATGAAAGTTGTGCGTTTAGTGCTTGGCGCATTGGTTATTATAGTGCTAATCATGGCGGTGGTTAAACCTATGCTGAAACGCTTGATTTACCCAGATGATACCCTTGAAGAGTATGATGATGATGCGCTTAGTTCTGGTGTAGATATTGGTGATAACACCCTAGATATGCTAAATAAAGATTTTGATTCTGCTTCGGTTGGCTTCTCAAGTGATGGTACACTACAGTTACCAGACCTACATGGCGATGAAGACTTATTAAAAGCTGTTCGTGCCTTAGTAGCAAATGAGCCAGAACTCTCCTCACAAGTTGTGAAAGCGTGGTTAACTGAAGATGACTGATCAAGAACAAAAACAACTGCCAGCAGCGTTTGATGTTGATAAATTAGACGGTGTAGATAAAGCCGCAATTTTATTGCTAAGCTTATCCGAAGAAGATGCAGCGCAAATATTAAAGCACCTTGAACCTAAACAGGTGCAAAAAGTGGGTATGGCAATGGCGGCGATAGATGATCTATCGCAAGCCAAAATCAGTGCCGTGCACAATTTATTTATAGAACAAATACAAAGCTTTAGTACGATTGGCTTCCAATCAGAAGATTTTATCAAAAAAGCGCTTACTGCGGCACTTGGTGAAGATAAAGCGGCAAGCCTGATAGATCAAATTGTTATGGGATCTGGTGCCAAGGGTCTTGATTCATTGAAATGGATGGACTCAAAGCAAGTTGCCAATATTATTCGCAATGAGCATCCGCAAATACAAACTATCGTTTTATCGTATTTGGAGCCTGAGCAATCGGCCGAAATTTTAGCGCAGTTTCCTGAAAAAGTGCGCTTAGATTTAACCATGCGCATCGCCAACCTTGAAGAAGTTCAACCTGCGGCTTTACAAGAATTGAACGAGATCATGGAAAAACAATTTGCCGGACAAGCTGGTGCGCAAGCTGCGAAAATGGGCGGTTTGAAAGCGGCGGCTGATATTATGAACTACCTCGATACCAATATTGAAGGTCAGTTGATGGATTCAATCCGCGAGCATGACGAAGAGATGTCGCAACAAATCCAAGATTTAATGTTCGTATTTGAAAACTTAATGGATGTTGATGATCGTGGTATTCAAGCTATCTTGCGTGAAGTCCAACAAGATGTACTGATGAAAGCCATCAAAGGCACTGATGATGCATTGAAAGAGAAAATCCTCGGCAATATGTCAAAACGGGCTGCAGAGATGCTTGCTGATGATTTAGAAGCAATGGCACCTGTGCGGATCAGCGAAGTTGAAGCCGCGCAAAAAGAGATCTTATCTACGGCACGTCGTCTCGCTGATTCAGGTGAAATTATGCTTGGTGGTGGTGGTGGTGAGGAGTTCTTGTAAACCATGAGCAAACCTACTCAATATCAAGGTCGTCCTTTACGTGCCAGTGAAGCAGTTGATGAATTATTAGAAAACTGGCCAATTCCAGATGTTACGCAAGACACTCGAAAATTCGATGGTCGTTCAACGGCGTTTGGTACACCGCTGGCCGATTTATATCGTAAAGAGCTTGAAGAAAGTGAACAAGCACTAGAGCCCGAAGAGCCTGAGCTGCCTTCGTTAACGATGGCTGAGCTGGAACGAATTCGTCAAGATGCCTACGAAGAAGGCTTAAAACAAGGCCACGAGCAGGGTTATATTGATGGTTTTGAAAAAGGCGTAGGTGAGGGAAAAGAAGCCGGTTATAAAGAAGGCATTGAGCTTGGTAAAACACAAGGTCAAGAAGAAGTAAAACCACTGATTGAAGAACAGCTAACGGGTCTAAAAGCATTGTTGGATAGTTTGTCAGCGCCATTAGCTAAAGTCGATGATGACGCCGAAAAGCAACTTGTACAGTTAACCGTAATGCTAACCGAAGCGTTAGTTTATCAAGAAATTAAAACCTCCCCTGAAATCATTTTGCAAAGTTTAAAGCAGTGTATCGATGCGTTAGCCAATGAGCAGCAAAGTGTGCGTATTCATTTACACCCTGAAGACATTGAACTGGTTAAAAATAGTTATGGCGAAGCTGCACTAGCTGAAAACCATTGGCAGTTAGTTGCAGAGCCGACTTTAGATCGCGGTGGTTGCCAAGTAAAAACACCACAATCATCTATTGATATGACTATAAAAACCCGCGTCAAAGAAACGTTGGATAGTTTTTTGCATAGTAGTGGTATCTAACTCCATTTTTGGTTTGCAATGAGTTCTCAACCACGCCCATTAAGTGAACGCTTACAACAGTATCAAAAACATATTCATAGTCCAACGCCTGCTGTTGCGGGAATTTTAACCCGTGTTGTAGGGTTAACATTAGAGGCGAAAGGATTACGCGCGCCAGTTGGCAGCCAATGTAAAATTGAAACCATGAATGGTTTTGTTGATGCTGAAATTGTTGGTTTTAATGACCAGACGCTTTACTTGATGCCAAATGACCATATTTCTGGTGTACTACCTGGTGCGCGAGTGATCCCACAAGTAAATGATACCGGACTGCCTGTTGGTATGTGTTTACTTGGTCGTGTTGTTGATGGCTTAGGGCGTCCGTTGGATGGGCTTGGAGCTATTAAAGCAGAGCATTACTTAAAATTTGCACAAAATTCCATTAACCCATTATCTCGACGACCAATTACGCAGCCGATGGATGTTGGCGTACGCGCTATTAATTCAGTGATAACTGTTGGCCAAGGCCAGCGCATGGGGCTATTTGCAGGCTCCGGGGTGGGTAAGTCGGTATTACTGGGTATGATGACCCGAGGCTCAGAAGCTGATGTAATAGTTGTTGGTTTAGTGGGGGAGCGTGGCCGCGAAGTAAAAGAATTTATCGAAGAAATACTCGGTGTGGAAGGGCGTAAGCGTTCTGTCGTAGTTGCTGCTCCAGCCGATGCATCGCCATTAATGCGATTGAAAGGTTGTGAAAGTGCGGTAACTATCGCAGAGTACTTTCGCGATCAAGGTTTAAATGTTTTATTGCTACTGGATTCTGTAACGCGTTATGCCATGGCGCAGCGCGAAATAGCGCTTGCGGTTGGTGAACCACCGGCGACTAAAGGTTATCCGCCTTCAGTATTTGCAAAGCTACCCGCGCTGGTGGAACGTGCTGGTAATGGCGGCGAAGGGCAAGGCTCTATCACAGCGTTTTTTACTGTACTGAGTGAAGGGGATGATATGCAAGATCCGATTGCTGATGCGGCGCGAGCCATTTTAGACGGTCATATCGTGTTATCCAGAGAGCTCGCTGACAGTGGTCATTATCCTGCTATTGATATAGAAAAATCGATTTCACGGGTGATGCCACAAGTTGTCTCAGAAGCACATATGCAACAAGCGCGAGTGTTAAAACAAGTGTATTCAATGTTCCAGCAAAATAAAGATATGATTACTTTAGGTGCTTATCAAAAAGGCACCGACCAAATGCTTGATCAGGCCATTAATATGATGCCAAGAGTGAATGCATTTTTACAACAAGGCATGAAGGATGTGATCAGCTATGACGATGGCCTACAAGGGCTTGCGCAATTATTAGGACAAGCATAATGGCAACCAATAAGCTCAGTTTATTGCTGAAAATAGAAAATGATAAAGAAGAAGCTTTACGGATAAATTATTTACAAGCGCAGCAAAACTTGCAAGGCAATCAACAAAAATTGCAAGGCTTGAATAACTTTCGCTTAGAATATACTCAGCAATTACATGTAAAAGGAAAGTCCGGTTTAAGTAGCGCCGGGTTTAGTCAATATCATGCTTTCATTGCCAAAATCGAAGAAGCCATTCGTCAACAAGCGAATACTGTCAGTACCGCTAAACAAGTTGTCTCACAACGCCAAAGTTTATGGCTTAAACAGCAGATTAAGGCTAAAGCGGTTGCTAAGTTAATAGAAAAACAGCAACTTAAAGCGAATGTGATCGCACAAAAAAATGAACAAAAAATGCTTGATGAATTTTCCGCAAATCAATTTTACCAAAGACGTCGCGTTTTATAGTCTATTGCCCAAAAAAGGGTTATTTATTAATTCAAATCAGCTTAGGCATATTATTTGCTTGTTTGATGTAATAAGTATTTATTCTGGCAAACTGCGGCGGCAAATTGCCACTTTTAATCTAGGTGAATTATGGCTATTAGTGATCTTTCAGTGTTTATCTCAACTGAGCTGGATGTTCAGTTAAATAAAAAAGACAGTGCCAAAGGTGGTGCAGCAGCAGATAAAGAAAGTACTGATAGTGACTTTTTTAGCCAATTACAAAGTGCCAACAATGCTGCGGAAACATCTACCAAGGTTAATTCAACGGGTGCTGAGCCACGTTCAGCTGAAGCCGTAATTGTTGCTGAAAAAGCACAAGAAACGTCTGTTGACAACAGTGATGAAAATGCGATGTCTGGTGATGCAATGCTTGCGCAAATAACGGCGGCTAATAACATGGACACTCGGGTAAATAATACGCCAACTGTTGAAAATTCCTCATTACTTTCAAAGTTGGGGAAATACAGCGAGGAAAAAATAGACCCTAAGCTTGTTAAAGTCACTGGAGCCCGTCCAATTGATGATGTTACGCCTATTATTGATACAGAGACTCCTGCTACTGATGATCCGATTGCACAATTAGTCGATAAACAGCTAAAACCATCGTTACTTACAGAAAAAACGCTGCTGGCAGAGGCAATTGATAAACAACTTCAGCTAAAGGGGAACACTCCGCCTGATGATGCAGTTACTCCTATTATTGATGATATTCAAGTCGCAAAAGAGACATCGCAAAATAAAGCGATGGCAATGCAGCCAACAATCCAACAAGCGGTTGCTACTACAACTGCTTTAAAAAGCGGGCAAGTTGACAATGACGCAGCTCAAATAATTGCTGCTGCAAATACAAGCCAAGGTAAACCACAAGACAGTGAAGTATTAGCTAAAGGTTCCGACGCTATGCTTGCTCAGCAAGGAAAACCTCAACAGAGCGCAGCACTAACTGCAGATGCAGCAGTTACTAACGTTACTGCTAACGCTAAACAAGCAATCAAAAGTGCCACTGAAGTAGCAATGGACGCTGAAGCGGTTAAAGGTGTTGCTTCAAGCTCTCAAACTGATGTATCAGAAAAAGCAGCTGAACAGTCAAAGCGTAATAATAGTGCTGTACTAGAGCAAATCAGCAAGGTATTACTTAACTCAACGACAACTGTGCAAAAAAATGAAAATCCACTGTTGGCGAGCTTAACACCGGAGCAGCAAAAACAGCTACAAACTCAGGTTGATGTCATTCGTCAGCAAGATCCATCACCGGCTAACATAACTGACTTAAAAAAAATGCTGGCTGAATTTGTAGCGCTTAATAGTAAAGAAGCTGCAAAACCTACCACGGCAGTTGCGACAATTAACACCGCAGAGCTAACTCAACTAAGTAAAGATATTTCGCTGTTAAGCCCTATGCAAAAACAGGCATTAAGCCAGCAATTACGAAATTTTGTGAGCAATGAGCAGCCCAAAGGGGCTTTATTAACTCAGATCAATAAGGCGATTACTGAATTAGCCCAGCCAGAGAGTACTGAAAAAAGGACTGAGTCAAAAGCTCAATTGACGGTTCAGTCAATGGCAGATAATTTAGCAAGCACTACAACTACCAATAGCAGCACCGCTAAATCAGATACAAATAAAGTATCTGCGCCACAAGATGCACTTATAAAGGCTGCAAGCAAAGAGCAAGAAGTGAAACTGGCAGTACAAGATAATGTTCTAAAAAGCGAGCAATTTGCTGAAAATATTAAAGCAGAGCAAAGCCCTGTGCGCGACAACACATTGGCACGTGTAAATCAATTGTTTGGCCAGCTCACCGGATTAACCACTGCAGTTACAACAGCCACGGCTGTAGAAGGGAGTGAGCAAAGTTATCAACAAGCTTTGGCTGATATGCAAGTAATGCATGCTCAGCAAGCGAGTCCTACATCACAGACAAGACAAATAAATATTGATCCAACTGCGTTACAAGCGTTGAATATCATGAAAAGTGATGCTGCCAAGTTACTGCAAGAACGAGTGAGTGCATTGTTAAGCATTAATAATAAAGAAGCTGAAATACGTCTTGATCCGCCAGAAATGGGCAGTATGCAAATTCGTATTCGTAGCGATGCAGAACAAGCTCACATTAACTTTGTGGTGCAAAATCAGCAAGCCAAAGAAGCCCTTGAGCAATCAATGCCGAGATTACGGGAAATGTTAGCGCAGCAGGGAATTGAACTGGGTGAAAGCAGTATCCAGCAGGGGAATAGTCAAAGTGATACTGGTGGTGACGGACAACAAAATGGTCGTGGTCAACAGGCAAATCAGCAACAAAATGAAGAGGAAACTGCATTAACTCAGCAACCAATTCGCGGCTCTGGGCAACAATCTTCATCATCAATAGATTACTATGCCTAACACCTGCTATTATATGAGGTATAAGACTATAAAAATAAATAACTTGATGGTGCGCGGTGACACTCGTAATATCGCTATTATCAAGGCATAAAGGAAAGCGGCATGGCTGAAGAAGCAAATTTAGAAATTGAAGATGGCAGTAAAAGTAAAAAAAAGCTGATTATAATTATTATTGCTGCGGTATTGGTAATTGGTGGTGCCGCTGGCTTTTTCTTGATGTCAGGCTCAGACGCTGCTCCTGAAACACTTGCAGACGAATCGGTTGCACCTGCAACTGAAACTGCAGAGGTAAGTGGCAGTGGTGCAAAGGTTGGCAGTGCTTTATATGTTGCGATGCCTCGACCTTTTATTTTTAACGTACCAGGTGCAAGTCGTGACCGTATTGTGCAAATAAAAGTGCAATTATTAGTGCGCGGTGATGTGAATGAAGAAACGGCCAAAAAGCATATTCCACTAATTGAAGGTACATTGCTTGGTGTGTTTTCAACCACCACCGCAGATGAACTGGGCACTAGCGAAGGAAAAGAAACCCTGCGAGTAGCAGCGCTTGATAAAGTACAAGCGGCGTTAATGGACGTAGAGGGAAGTAAAGTAATCGAGCGGGTGTTGTTTACCGGCTTTGTAATGCAATAAGGGGTCAGCGTGAGCGATTTATTATCCCAAGATGAAATCGATGCCCTGTTGCATGGTGTCGATGAAGTCGAAGAGGAGGATCTACAGGACGGTGATGATGGCAGCGGTAATACGCTACAATACGATTTTTCTTCACAAGATCGTATTGTTCGTGGTCGCATGCCGACTCTGGAGATTGTGAACGAACGATTTGCTCGACACATGCGAATTAGCTTGTTTAATATGATGCGCCGCACTGCTGAGGTTTCTATCAATGGCGTACAAATGATAAAGTTTGGTGAATATATCCACACTTTATTTGTTCCTACCAGTCTTAACATGGTGCGCTTTCGTCCTCTTAAAGGTACTGGATTAATCACCATGGAAGCACGGTTAGTGTTTATCTTGGTTGATAACTTTTTTGGTGGCGATGGTCGCTATCATGCGAAAATAGAAGGTCGTGAATTTACGCCTACTGAGCGCCGTATTGTACAAATGCTATTAAAAATAATCTTTGAAGATTACAAAGAAGCATGGGCGCCGGTAATGGACGTGTCTTTTGAATATCTTGATTCAGAAGTTAATCCAGCAATGGCGAATATCGTCAGCCCCACCGAAGTAGTAGTGATCAGTTCATTCCATATTGAGCTGGATGGCGGTGGCGGAGATTTCCATATCGCATTGCCGTATTCAATGCTTGAACCTATTCGTGAATTACTCGATGCTGGTGTGCAATCAGATACTGAAGATACCGATTTACGTTGGAGCAAAGCCTTACGTGATGAAATTATGGATGTTGAAGTTGAAATATCAACACAACTGCTTGAAGTTGATTTAACCTTAGCGCAAATTATGGAGCTTAAGGCTGGGGATATTATTCCTGTTGAAATGCCAGAGCACATAACGGTGTTTGTCGAAGAGCTGCCGACCTTTAGGGCGAAAATGGGTCGTTCTCGTGATAACGTTGCGCTGCAAATTAGTGAAAAAATTAGACGTCCTGAATCAGTCAAATCAGAGTTGCATGTCTTTACAAAAGGTGGCAAAAAGCTTGATTCAGATGCGGAATTAGCAGAACTAGAAGATGATCTACACCTTTCAGAAGGCGTAGATTTAGACTGGTAAGAGAATTAAAAGGTTTAATAGTATGAGTGATGACCAAGATACAATGGACGAATGGGCGGCTGCTTTAGCCGAAGCCGAAGGAACCGACAGTTCTGACGGTGCCAAAGTAACTGAACTTGACGAGTTAAGTGATACTAGACATGAAATGAGTGGCGAAGAAAAACGCAAACTCGATACAATTTTAGATATCCCGGTAACTATTTCGATGGAAGTTGGGCGTTCAAAAATCAATATTCGTAACTTACTTCAGCTTAACCAAGGTTCAGTTGTTGAACTTGATCGTGTTGCCGGTGAACCACTGGATGTATTAGTTAATGGTACATTGATAGCGCACGGTGAAGTCGTCGTAGTTAATGATAAATTTGGTATCCGCCTCACTGACGTGATCAGCCAAGTTGAACGGATCAAAAAGCTGCGATGAGCAGTTGGCTTTTTTTATCGACTGCAGCAAGCTCAGCACTGCCCGCAGCGACACCTATGGGCGACTTACTCTCAATGGTAATGTCTTTAATCATGGTGCTAGTACTGATTGTGGTACTGGCATTTTTGGTTAAAAAACTAAACCCCAATTTAGCAAATACCGACGAATTTAAAGTGGTGCGTAGTTTACCATTAAGTGCGCGAGAGCGATTAATGGTCGTCGAAATTGATAATTGTCAGCATTTATTAGGTGTAACGCCGCATAGTATTAACTACCTGCATAAATTAGAAACCCCGTTAACAGAAAAAGAGTTGCCAGCCCTAGCACAACGTTTTGGCAAGCTATTAAACCCACAAACTAACCACATTAAAAAGAATTAATAATATGACTAAGTGGCTGCTTATACTTTTTGCATTCGTTTTTATTCCCTCAGTTAACGCCGAAGGCATTGAAGCGTTAAGTATTACGACTAATCCAGATGGCTCGCAAGATTATTCTGTAACCTTGCAAGTTCTGGCTATTATGACCGCGCTGAGCTTTATACCCGCTGCGGTGATCATGATGACCTCATTTACTCGCATTATTGTAGTACTGGCTATTTTGCGCCAAGCAATTGGTTTGCAACAAACACCATCAAATCAAATACTGTTAGGTATGTCGCTATTTCTAAGTATTTTTATAATGACGCCGGTTTATCAAAAAGTGAATCAGCAAGCCATTGAGCCATATTTAAATGAGCAGGTGACCTCGATTCAAGCGCTTGAACTTGCCAAAGAGCCGATGAAGGAATTCATGCTCTCACAGGTGCGCATAAAAGATTTAGAAACCTTCGCTAAAATTGCTGGGTATGACAAGTTAGACTCACCTGAAGCGACGCCATTAATTGTATTGATCCCCGCATTTATAACCAGTGAATTACAAACTGCATTTATTATTGGTTTTATGTTTTTTATTCCATTTTTGATAGTCGATTTAGTAGTTGCGTCAGTTTTAATGGCCATGGGTATGATGATGCTCTCGCCGATGATTGTGTCTATGCCGTTTAAAATTATGTTGTTTGTACTTGTCGATGGCTGGAGTTTAGTAATGGGCACTTTAGCGAAGAGTTTTGGCTTAGGTACTTGATATGGCAATACAATACTTTGCCTACAAAGGTTAGGAGGGGACCATGGAACCGGAAATTTTTGTTGACATACTCAGCGATTCTTTGTTTTTAGTTATTAAGTTAGTCTCCGCAATTGTGGTACCAGGTTTATTAGTGGGTTTAGTGGTTGCCGTTTTTCAAGCTGCTACATCAATCAATGAACAAACATTAAGCTTTTTGCCGCGCTTATTAATTACCATCAGTGCGTTAATTGCTGGAGGGCATTGGTTAACGCAAGAGTTAATGGATTTTTTCACTCGTTTAGTGCTTATCATCCCAGAGATAGCAGGCTAGTATGGAGTTTCCTTTTTCAGTCATTATTCAGTGGCTGAGTGACTTTTTGTTACCACTAGTACGGATCAGCTCGATGATTATGATCATGGCGGGGCTGGGTGCTAAAAATGTGCCTACGCGGATCAAGATGGGTCTAGCGGTAATGATTACCTTTTTAGTTGTACCAGTACTTCCGCCTGCGACATTTAATAACTTATTCTCTTTTGAGATGATCTTGGTAGTTATTCAACAAATGTTAATCGGTGTTGCGATAGGTTTTGCTTCTGTATTGATGTTGAATACTTTTGTGTTAGCAGGGCAAATATTAGCAATGCAAACTGGTCTTGGTTTCGCCTCAGTTGTTGATCCTTCTAATGGTATGAGTGTGCCTGCTGTTGGGCAGTTTTATTTGATTCTAGCAACGCTATTATTCTTTGTATTTAATGGCCATTTAATGATGATCCAAATGGTAGTGCATAGCTTTGAAGTGCTGCCAATCGACGGTAATTGGTGGGCGGTTGATCATTATTGGGACATAGTGACGTGGGGCGGCTGGATGTTTACTACCGCCTTGGTGCTATCTTTGGCGCCTTTAACAGCTATGCTGGTGATTAATATGTCGTTTGGTGTGATGACCCGTGCAGCACCGCAGTTAAACATTTTTTCAATCGGTTTTCCGTTTACCTTGGTTGCAGGTTTAGTCATTATTTGGGCAACCTTAGGTAACTTTGTTACTCAATTTGAATTTCAATGGTTAAAAATGATTGAGTTAATGTGTACTTTAGTTGGTTGTTCCCCATAGGAGAGAGTGATGGCTGAAGATTCAGGTCAAGAAAAAACCGAAGAACCCACGGGGAAAAAAGTAAGCGACGCGAAAAAGAAAGGCCAAGTTGCGCGCTCAAAAGAGCTTGGCACCATGTTTGTACTTATTTTTTCAGCCATTTCATTACTTATGTACGGACCTGAGATTGGCAAGGGACTGTATAATATAATGGGTCGCATGCTCAGCTTGAACCGTAATGAAACGTACGATACCACTAAAATGTTTTCAGTGTGGGGAGCGGTGGCCGATGCGCTAGTATTTCCGATGGCGATGTTTGTGTTTATTATTGTGCTGGCGGGTATCATAGGTAATACCTTGTTAGGTGGTTTTAACTTTAGTTGGGAGGCGGCAGCACCTAAAGCCAGTAAAATGTCACCAGCAAAAGGTATAAAGCGGATGTTAGGTCCACAAGCGGGCGTCGAGTTGGTGAAATCGATTTTAAAGTTTGTGGTAGTAGCTGGCTTTGCTATCTTTTTGATCAACACCTTCTTTGATGAAATTCTTCATCTGAGTATTGAAAGTGCGCCGGGCAATATCATTCATGCCTTAGAGATACTCGCATGGATGTTTTTAGGACTGACCTGCACCTTAACCATTATTGCTGCGATTGATGCGCCATACCAAAGCCATAAACATCACAAAGAATTAAAAATGACTCTACAAGAAGTCAAAGATGAATATAAAAATTCTGAAGGTGATCCGCAAATTAAAGCGCGTATAAGACAAACGCAAAGACAAATGTCGCAGCGACGCATGATGCAGGATGTGCCAGATGCCGATGTAGTTGTCACCAACCCTACTCATTACTCTGTGGCATTAAAGTACGACACAGAGCGCGCTGGCGCGCCGATAGTCGTTGCCAAAGGCATTGATGAGATGGCGATGCAAATTAGGAAAATAGCCATTGGTAACGAGGTACCCATCCTTGAATCCCCCATGCTAACTCGAGCACTGTATCATACCGCCGAAGTAGGAGAGCAAATCCCTGACCAACTATTTACTGCAGTCGCACAAGTTTTAGCTTATGTATTTCAGCTTAAACGCTTTCAAAAAGGCCGTGGTAAACGCCCTACAAAATTGAATAAAACACTCCCAATTCCAGATGCCTATAAGTATTGATTTGAATAATCAGTATTCTTTTAAGCTAGTAATTAATAACTTGGAATAGTTATTGCAAATTCCGTTTAGTGTCAATTTTTTGAAATTGTAGAATTATGGAATTTAAAGCTGTATTACAACAACTTAATAAAGATAAAAAAGAGTATTTAAAAGGTGTTGGTACACCTTTGCTGGTGCTCGCTGCGTTGGGTATGGTGATTTTACCGTTACCGCCATTTTTACTCGACATTCTTTTCTCGTTTAATATAGCTTTAGCATTAGTGGTGTTGTTAGTGACAGTTTACACCATGAAGCCTGTTGAATTTGGTATGTTTCCAGCAGTGCTATTGATTGCAACGATTATGCGTTTGGCACTAAATGTTGCCAGTACCCGGGTGGTGCTGCTTGAAGGTCATAACGGTGGTGATGCCGCAGGTAAAGTTATTGAAGCTTTTGGTTCAGTGGTAATTGGTGGCAACTACGCGGTTGGTTTAGTGGTGTTTTTGATTTTGATTATCATCAACTTTGTGGTAATCACCAAAGGTGCAGGCAGGATCTCTGAAGTATCGGCACGCTTTACCTTAGATGCGATGCCAGGCAAACAAATGGCCATTGATGCTGACTTGAATGCGGGTTTTATTAGTGCAGAGCAAGCACGAGATCGCCGTGAAGAAGTCACCCGTGAAGCGGACTTTTATGGCTCTATGGATGGTGCGAGCAAGTTTGTAAAAGGTGATGCGATTGCTGGTATTGTAATACTGATCATCAATATTGTTGGCGGCTTGTTTGTTGGTATGATCCAGCATGATTTAAGCTTTGGCAACGCCATGGAAGTGTATACTTTGCTGACCATTGGTGATGGCTTAGTCGCACAATTACCATCATTACTGTTATCAATTGGCACTGCAATTGTTGTTACTCGTCAAAATGAATCGCTCAATATGGGCGATCAATTTAAGAAACAACTCGGTAACGAGAAATCATTATTTATCGCCTCGGGTATTTTAATCGTGATGGGTTTAGTACCGGGTATGCCACATTTTGCCTTTTTAAGTCTTGGTGCATTACTTGGTTACTTAGCGTATTACACCCAGCAAAATAAGCTAAAAGAAGCAGCAGCAAAAGAAGCAGAAGCTACCAATGGTGGTGCAACAGGCACTGGTGTTGCTAACAAGCAAGAGCAAAAAGAGCTAGGTTGGGATGATGTACAACAAGTTGATGTAATTGGCCTTGAAGTTGGCTATCGCTTAATTCCATTAGTTGATCAATCACAAGGTGGCGAACTATTAAACCGGATCAAAGGGGTACGTAAAAAGTTATCTCAAGAACTTGGTTTTTTAATTCCACCGGTGCATATTCGCGATAACTTAGAGTTAGACCCAAATGCATACAGAATTACCATGATGGGTGTTTCAAGTGGTGAGGGGGAGCTTAAGCACGGTGATGAGTTGGCTATTAATCCTGGCCAAGTATTTGGTCCAATAAAAGGCATTGCTACTAAAGATCCGGCCTTTGGTCTAGACGCTATTTGGATCAAACCAGATCAAAAAGATGAAGCACAATCACTCGGTTATACCGTGGTTGATGCAGCAACAGTGGTAGCAACGCATATTAGTCAGTTACTAACTAACAGCGCGGCCTTGTTACTCGGCCACGAGGAAGTGCAAAATCTATTAGATATGCTGGCAAAAAGTCATCCTCGTTTAGTTGAAGGGCTAGTGCCAGATATTTTACCACTAACAGCAATTGTTAAAGTATTACAAAATTTATTAAATGAAGGCGTTGCTATTCGCGATATGCGTTCAATTGTACAAACCCTTGTTGAGTATGGCCCTCGAAGCCAAGATCCTGATGTATTAACCGCAGCAGTGCGAATTTCACTGCGCAGATTAATTGTTCAAGACGCGGTTGGAATGTCATCAGAAATCCCTGTCATAACCTTGGCGCCTGAGTTGGAACAGATGTTGCATCAGTCACTACAAAATGCAGGCGACGAAGGTGCCGGAATAGAGCCAGGACTTGCAGAGCGACTTCAACAATCATTAAATGAAGCGCATCAAAATCAAGAAATGGCCGGTGAACCTTCGATATTGCTAACGTCAGGAATGTTACGCACTGTGTTATCTCGTTTTGTTAAGTACACCATTCCAGGATTGCGAGTGATGTCTTATCAAGAGGTACCAGACGAAAGACAGATCAAGATTGTCAGCTCAGTAGGCCAATAATCGGATTTTAAAGGGGTTGAACCATGAAAATAAAACGTTTTTTTGCTAAAGATATGCGCACCGCACTGAAAGAAGTTAAAGATGAACTCGGTGTAGATGCTGTAATCATGTCAAATAAAAAATTAGCCAATGGGGTAGAGATTGTTGCCGCCGTTGATTATGAAAAAGCAGCCCCGAAAGCACCTGCACAAGCACATGTTGCTACGGCACAAGCACAAACAAATGCTAACTTTGTTAAACCTGCGCCACAACGTTCACAGCCTGAGCCGCAAGCTGCGGTAGCTGATAGCTTACAAGCATTATTAGAGCGCCAATCACCGCGTCCACGCTCACCTGAGCTTGCATCGATGTTTAGCCAGTCAGGGATTGATACATCAACTCAGTATCAACCACAGCAAACTCGCCATGAACCACAAGCACATAATGATTTTGCTCGTCGCGATACTGCGTCGCGTCCACAAACGCAAGCACATAGCTTAGGTTTTGATGATGATCTAGAAAGTGGTTTTGATGATTTAGATACTCCGATGCCAACAAAAAGTGCAGCCAAAACAGATGAAATTACCGCTATGCGTGATGAAATGGCAGCGATGCGTCAATTACTTGAGTATCAAGTATCTGGCTTGATGCAACAAGATTTAGCGCGTCGCGACCCTACTCGCGCATGCATGATCGATCGTTTAGTCGGAATGGGTATTGACAGTGAAGTTGCAGAGCAAATGGCCTGTTTTATTCCCGATGATGTGTCACGTCAGCAAGCATGGCAAGCGCTATTGCAAATGGTTGAAAACCAAATGCATACTACAAATAATGAAATACTACGCCAAGGCGGCGTATATGCACTTGTTGGCCCTACTGGGGTTGGTAAAACTACAACCGTGGCAAAACTTGCAGCCCTTGGCGCACAAAAATATGGCGCAGATAAAGTTGCGCTTATTACCACTGATACTTACCGTATTGGCGCTTATGAACAGCTTGCTACTTATGGCCGAATCATCGGTTGTGGTGTAAAACAAGTTAAAGATGCCAATGAATTAGCAGAAGTTTTATATCATTTACGAAATAAGCGTCTAGTATTAATAGATACAGCGGGAATGAGCCAACGTGATTTACGTTTAACTGAGCAGTTAAATACACTAATGCGTAATCAACGTGTCGATATTCGCAATTATTTAGTGCTCAGTGCGACCGCACAAATTAATGTTTTACAAGAAACCGTAAGACACTTTAAGAAGGTACAATTAAGTGGCTGTATTTTCACTAAATTAGACGAATCATTAAGTTTAGGTGAGATTATTAGTATAGCGATTCAAAATCGCCTTCCAATAGGGTATCTTACTAACGGTCAGCGCGTTCCAGAGGACATTCGGGTCGCCAATGCAGAGAAATTAGTAAAAAAAGCAGAACAATTGTATTTAAAAAGAACAAAAGCACAACATTCACGACGCCAAGCAGTAGCGTCAAGCACAGTAGGGATGTATGATTAACACAGTATTAGATCAAGCAAGTGGCCTGCGTAAAATGAGTCAAAACAATAATAACGGCGTTAAAGTTATCGCTGTAACAGGTGGCAAAGGTGGCGTAGGGAAAACTAACGTCTCACTTAACACTGCGATTGCGTTGGGTCAGCTCGGAAACCGAGTGTTAGTACTGGATGCCGATTTGGGTTTAGCAAATTGTGATGTGATGTTAGGACTTAGGGTAGAGCGTAATCTATCTCATGTACTATCAGGTGAATGCGAGCTCGATGAAATTTTAGTTGAAGGGCCTGCAGGAATTAAAATAGTACCAGCGACGTCAGGCTCACAAAGTATGGTGGAACTTTCACCATCAGAACATGCTGGTTTAATTCGCGCTTTTAGTGAATTAAATACCGAATTTGATATATTAATTGTTGATACTGCTGCTGGTATCTCTGACATGGTATTAAGTTTTTCGCGCGCAGCGCAAGATGTCATGGTAGTAGTATG
This sequence comes from Pseudoalteromonas sp. SG43-6, assembly GCF_014164365.1. Classification (NCBI taxonomy): domain Bacteria; kingdom Pseudomonadati; phylum Pseudomonadota; class Gammaproteobacteria; order Alteromonadales; family Pseudoalteromonadaceae; genus Pseudoalteromonas; species Pseudoalteromonas sp. SG43-6. The sequence continues at coordinate 71,277 of NZ_JACJEZ010000006.1, read as the reverse complement.
TGATGAACCGAGCTCAATAACTGATGCTTATGCATTAATCAAAGTATTGAGTCGTGAGCACGGTGTGTATAAATTTAAAATCGTTGCTAATATGGTGCGCAGCATGCGTGAAGGCCAGGAACTATTTGCTAAGCTCTCAAAAGTAACGGATCGCTTTTTGGATGTCTCAATGGAATTGGTAGCAACAGTCCCGTATGATGAAAATATGCGTAAAGCAACTCGTCGTCAGAAAGTGATTGTTGATTTATTTCCAAGTTCCCCAGCAGCAATAGCATTTAAAACATTAGCGACAAAAGCAGTTAAATGGCCTATACCTAATCAACCATCTGGTCATTTAGAATTTTTCATAGAAAAATTAGTAAACGGCTAACTATGACGGCATCGGTGAATAAAGCGATGGGATATCAATCGACACAAAATTTAAATGTGATTGTTGAGCGACATGCTTCCTTAGTCAAAAAAGTGGCTTGTCATTTAATCGCTCGTTTACCCGCGAGTGTGCAACTCGATGATTTGATTCAATCGGGGATGATAGGGTTAATTGAAGCATCAAAGAACTTTGATGCGACTAAAGGTGCAAGCTTTGAAACCTTTGCAGGCATTCGTATCCGTGGTGCGATGCTGGATGAAATGCGCCGAGGTGATTGGGCTCCACGCTCAGTGCACCGTAATAGCCGCAGAGTCGCTGAAGCGATTAGTGAGCTAGAAAGCAGCCTGAATCGAGAACCTAAAGACAGTGAAGTTGCTGAAAAACTTGATATTACGCTAGATGAGTACCATCATATTCTTAGTGATGTAAATTCAAGTAAAGTGTTAGGTATAGAAGACTTAGGGGTAGATGAAGATGTTATCACACCAGTGGGACATGATTTAGCACTGGACAAGCCCTTTAATAACGTTAAAAATGAACGCTTTAATCAATCATTATTAACAGCTATACAATCTTTACCTGAACGAGATGGGTTAGTATTGTCGCTGTATTATAACGATGAAATGAATTTAAAAGAGATTGGACATATACTCGATGTAAGTGAATCGCGTGTGAGTCAGATACATGGTCAGGCGATGATTAAGCTCAAAGCAAAAATCAATGACTGGATTAATTAGTAGTAAGTAAATATAGGTTCAGACCTCACCGGAGGATGTTTTGGATAAAAACATGAAAATTCTTGTTGTTGATGATTTTTCGACGATGAGACGTATTATCAAAAATCTGTTAAGAGATTTGGGTTTTACAAATGTACAAGAAGCTGACGATGGCTCAACAGCTTTACCGATGTTGCAGAATCAAGAATTTGATTTTGTAGTTACAGATTGGAACATGCCTGGCATGCAAGGAATCGATCTCTTGCGCGCTATTAGGGCCGATGACAGCCTGAAACACATTCCTGTTTTAATGGTAACAGCAGAAGCTAAAAAAGAACAAATTGTTGCTGCTGCACAAGCTGGTGTTAACGGTTATATCGTTAAACCATTTACAGCTGCAACACTGAAAACCAAATTGGAAAAAGTGTTTGAGCGTTTAGGTTAAATAAATAGGAGAGGCTTATGTCAGCACCTGCTGCGCCTCAGATCAGTTTAGAACAAGCCCGTCAGCTTGTGGTTTACCTTGAAAACGGTGAACAAGATAAAGCTGATCAGTTAATTATTGATGCGGCGTCAAAAGAGCAATCAGAATTATTTGCCGAAGTAGGCAAACTTACGCGTCAGCTTCATGATGCGTTGAAAAATTTTGAGCTTGATACACGTTTAGCTGATTTGACCAAAGATGCACTACCCGACGCGAAGCAGCGTCTTAACTATGTTATGGAAATGACCGAAAACGCTGCTAATAAAACCATGGATGCTGTAGAAGCAAGTTTACCCATTGCCCAACAGCTTGCTGATGACATTTCAGACATTAAACCCACTTGGGATCGTTTAATGAACCGTGAAATTGAGCTAGGTGAATTTAAAACACTTTGCCATAGCTTAGATAAGTTCATGAATAGCTCGCAAACTAAAACGGATGAGTTGCAAGGACTCATGACCAATGTGTTAATGGCACAAGATTTTCAAGATTTAACCGGTCAAGTGATCCGTCGGGTTATCGAGCTTGTTAGAGAAGTAGAAGACAGCTTGATCCACTTGTTGACAGCATTTGGCAGCCAAGATGATAGCGAAACAAAAACAATAGCACCAGTCATTGAAAAACCGCCTGCTGAAAATACACTTGCAGGCCCTGAAGGGCCAATTATTGATAAAGAATCTCGTGATGATGTTGTCTCAGGACAAGATGATGTTGATGATTTATTATCAAGCTTGGGCTTCTAAGAGGAGAAAACTGCATGAGCTTTGAAGTCGATGAAGATATTTTACAAGATTTTCTAGTAGAGGCTGGAGAAATTCTTGAGCTTTTGTCAGAACAGCTGGTGGAGCTTGAAAATAACCCAGATGATACCGAATTACTCAATGCAATTTTCCGTGGTTTTCATACGGTAAAAGGCGGCGCAGGCTTTTTAAGCATGACTGAACTAGTCGATGCTTGCCATGGTGCAGAGAACGTTTTCGATTTATTGCGTCAAGGTGTTCGTAAGGTTAATTCCGAACTGATGGACGTGATCTTGCAAGCACTCGATACTATCAACGAAATGTTTGCGACTATCCAAAGTAGAGAAAAACCAGAACCAGCAAATCCAGAATTACTCGCTGTTTTACATAAATTGGGGCTGCCGCCAACGGCTGAAGAATTAACTGGCAGTGCTGAACCTGCAGGCGATATCCCTGTTGTTGATGCTGATGATATTTTAGATGATTCTGACGATCCATTTGCGCTAGACTCATTATTTGATGGTCAAGTTGATAGCGATCAAAAAGATGTTCAAATCGATGAGATAACAGAAGATGAATTTGAGAGTCTGCTTGATGAGCTCCACGGACAAGGGAAAAGTCCTATAACGCCAACAACCACTGTCAGCAATGAATCATCAAATAGTGATATTACTGATGATGAATTTGATAATTTATTGGATGAATTGCACGGTATTGGTAGCTTCGGTCTAGTAAGTAATAAAGATACTGCAGGCACCGAAAGTGCTGCGCCTAAACCGACCCAAGCACCTTCAGCATCGACGAAAAGTAATGGTCCAGATGAAATCAGCGATGATGAATTTGAAGCTTTACTTGATGAATTACATGGTAAAGGCAGCGCGCCACAAGCGGTCGCTGAGACTGAGCCAGCACCCGCTAAAAAAGCACCAACACCTGCACCTGCACCTGTTGCCGCAGCTAAGCCAGTGCCCAAACCAGCAGTGTCTGAGCCTGTGAAAGCAGCTGAAAAATCCGCACCAGCTCTAGCGACAGCTGTTGCTAAAAAACCAGCTCCTCCACAAGCTGATACGACGGTGCGTGTTGATACAAAACGCCTAGATCAAATAATGAACATGGTTGGTGAACTGGTATTGGTTCGCAATCGTTTAGTCAGTTTAGCAACCAATACTGAAAGTGAAGCGATGGGTAAAGCCATTTCGAATCTTGATGTAGTAACCGCAGACTTGCAAGGTGCGGTAATGAAAACGCGGATGCAACCGATCAAGAAAGTGTTTGGTCGTTTTCCTCGCGTAGTCCGTGATTTAGCCCGCAGTTTGAGAAAAGACATTAACTTACTGCTCGTGGGTGAAGAAACCGATTTAGATAAAAACTTAGTTGAGGCACTGGCAGATCCTTTAGTCCACTTGGTGCGCAACTCGGTTGACCATGGTATTGAAATGCCTGATGTGCGTGAAGCGGCAGGTAAGTCAAGAACTGGGACTGTTACTTTATCAGCATCGCAAGAGGGTGATCATATTTTGCTCACCATTCGTGATGATGGTGCAGGTATGGACCCTGAAAAACTGAAAAAAATAGCAATCAATAAAGGGGTGCTTGATCACGAGCAAGCAGCTCGATTATCTGATACAGAAGCCTATAACCTTATTTTTGCACCAGGCTTTTCCACCAAAGAACAGATCTCTGATATTTCGGGTCGTGGTGTGGGTATGGATGTGGTGAAAACCAAAATTACCCAACTAAATGGTTCTGTGAGTATTCAATCTGAGCTAGGTGTAGGCACAATCCTAGAAATTAAAGTACCGTTAACGTTGGCTATTTTGCCGACATTGATGGTGGTTGTCGGTGAGCAAACATTTGCATTACCACTGGCTGGTGTTAATGAAATATTCCACCTAGATCTAACTAAAACGAATGTAGTTGATGGTCAATTAACCATTATTGTTCGTAAGAAAGCACGACCGTTGTTTTATTTAGAACATTGGTTAGTTAAAGGTGCTGACAGATCATTACGCAAAGCTCAAGGCCATGTTGTAATTGTACAAATTGGTACGCAACAAGTTGGTTTTGTAGTGGATTCATTGATTGGTCAAGAAGAAGTTGTTATTAAACCGCTTGATGCTTTACTACAAGGAACACCTGGTATGGCAGGTGCAACGATCACGTCTGACGGTGGTATAGCGCTGATCTTAGATGTTCCAAACCTGTTAAAACACTACGCAGGTTAGGCCAATTCTTATCTTATTGTGAGGGCTAAATATGGCTCTCACAGATAAAATTTAACAAGAGTATGCCAATGGCAGTTAAAGTTTTAGTTGTTGATGATTCAAGTTTCTTTCGCCGCAGAGTGAGCGAAATACTCGAGCAAGATAAGGATATCGAAGTAATTGGTTTTGCGGTAAATGGCCGAGAAGCGGTCGATAAAACAAATCAACTTCGTCCAGATGTAATCACCATGGATGTTGAAATGCCCGTGCTTGATGGCATTAGTGCTGTAAAAGAAATCATGGCAGCAAATCCAACCCCTATTCTGATGTTCTCCTCACTGACTCGTGATGGCGCAACAGCAACCTTAGACGCACTTGATGCGGGTGCTCTAGATTTTTTACCGAAAAAATTTGAAGATATTGCTCGTAATAATGAAGATGCGATTAAGTTATTACAAAATAAAGTAAAAGAAATTGGACGCAAGCGTCTTTCGCGCTTTAGTCGGCCGACAACGCCTCCTGCATCGGCACCAATACCTCCCGTTTCTGCAGGTACAACAAGTCGCCCTGCGATAACTCAACCAGATCGAAGCTTTAACCGGAGCGCTGCACCTGCGACTAATATTGCAGCTAACACTCGCGCTTCAGGAAAGAAATATCAAATAGTTGCAATAGGTACTTCAACGGGAGGACCTGTTGCACTGCAAACAATTCTGACTCAGTTGCCCGCTAATTTTCCGCACCCTATTTTGTTAATACAGCATATGCCAGCTGCGTTTACGCCAGCATTTGCCACACGTTTAAACGGCTTGTGCAAAATAAAAGTAAAAGAAGCACAACAAGGCGACCGATTAATGCCAGGCGTCGCGTATCTAGCGCCGGGCGGTCAACAAATGTTGATTGAGGGACGGGCTGGCAATCGCACTTTACGTGTTTTTGAAGACGATAGTGCCCGGATCACCTATAAACCAAGTGTTGATGTTACTTTTGCAAGTACAGCCAAATCGTTCCAAGGTGATGTATTAGCTGTGGTACTTACAGGCATGGGCGCAGATGGAAGAGACGGTGCAAGAATGCTTAAACAAGCCGGCGCTACTATTTGGGCACAAGATGAAAAAACCAGTGTGGTATATGGTATGCCACAAGCGGTTGCTAACGCAGGGTTATCATCGGCAAGCATTGCGCTTGAAGACGTTGCTAATCGGTTAGTTCGAGAGATTGGTTGTGGATAAGTTGTCGTTTCTAGGCCTGTTCGTTGCACTTTTGGCGATTGGTTATGGCTACTCACTAGAAGGCGGTGTTGTGAGTGCTTTATTTAATGGCCCGGCATTAATCATTGTGTTGGGCGGTACGTTAGGTGCTGTAATGCTACAAACACCAGCAAGTACGTTTAATAAAGCATTAAGAATAAGCCACTGGGTATTTTTCCCACCAAGTTACGATATCAACAGAGCAATTGAGCAAGTTAAAAGTTGGTCACAAAAAGCCCGCCAAGAAGGGTATTTAGCACTTGAAGAAATAGCGTTAACCCATCCGGATCCATATGTTGCCAAAGGCTTGAGTTTACTGATTGATGGCAACAGTGAGCAAAAACTCAGAGACACACTAGAAATTGATTTGTTGCTAGAAAGAGAACGGCTGCTTGAAGCCAGTCGAGTTTATGAGGCGTTGGGCGGTTACAGTCCTACCATCGGTATATTAGGCGCAGTGCTTGGTCTGATCCAAGCGATGTCATTTATCACTGAACCTGAAAAGTTAGGTGCAGGGGTTGCGACTGCTTTTCTTGCCACCATTTATGGGGTTGGCTTAGCAAATTTATTGTTTTTACCTATGGCTAACAAGCTCAAACAACAAGTAGAACAAAAGATGCTGTTTCATGAGTTATTAGCTGAAGGAATTATTGCCATGAGCCAAGGTGATAGCCCTGTCAATATTGAGCTGAAACTTGAAGCGTATCGTGTAGAGCGTCCAAGTCAGCTTCAAGAATAATTATTATGATGCGCCGTCGACTTCGTCACTCATCGACCAAAAGTCAGCATACAGAACGTTGGCTAGTGTCGTACGCTGATTACATGACTATTATGTTTGCATTCTTTGTAGTGATGTATGCGATTGCGATTAATAAAGAAGAAAGCTTCCAAATTTTATCTGATTCGCTGGAGCAGGTTTTTGACAAGTCAGCTCGTCAGTATAGTCAAGAGGGTCAAGGCGTGACGGGGACCGGTTTATTAACCGATAGAGTGACTCCTGAAAACGAACTACTGTTTGGTGAAAGTATTCAAAAGCAAGAAGCTGGCCCAGAGTTACTGGATGGACAAAGCGATACCAGTAATATAAAACAAAAACACTTAGGCAAACCTTTAGATAGCTTATTAACTAAATTACAATCAGCCTTGATCGATGAAATACGCGATGGCGAAGCAAGTTTAGAGTTGCACCAAGACTGGTTGATCATTGAATTAAGCTCAGGAATGTTATTTTCCAGTGGCAGTGCTGTGGCGCATCAACGCGCGAAAGCAGTGATAAAATTAGTAAACGATATTATTGCCCCAGTAGATAACTACGTTAGAGTGCGTGGTTATACCGATAATGAAACCATTCATAATGAAATGTTTCGTTCTAATTGGGAGCTATCTGTTGCAAGAGCGACCTCGATTTTAGTCGAACTTGATGCATTAGGTATCAACCCTGCGCGCATGGCCATTGAAGGATATGGACAGTATTCACCTTTTGCTGATAATGATACAGAGCAAGGACGTGCTGAAAATCGTAAAGTAGTCGTTGCATTATCAAAATATGGTTTGCCACCCAAGCCCATTGTTACAACCGAGCAACCAGCAACAGAAACTGAAGCAGAGCAACCAATTGAGTTGCCAAGTGATGACAACACTATTAAAGTGATCCAACTCCCACACGGTGGTATAAGAATTACAACGCGCAACGAACAAAAATAAGGTGTGATGTGAAAATTTGGACGGTAGCAAATCAAAAAGGTGGAGTAGGGAAGACGACCACGGCTGTGAGCTTAGCTGGTATATTAGCGCTGCAAGGAAAGCGAGTATTACTGATTGATACCGATCCTCATGCATCTTTAACGTATTACTTTGGCATTGATTCAGAAGATTTAGAAGTCAGTGTATATGATATATTTGCCCGTGGAAACAGCATGGCAAGTGAAGAAATATTGCAAGCTTTGTGTCCATCGAACATAGATAACTTAGATATTCTTCCTGCAACGATGGCAATCGCGACACTTGACCGCAGTATGGGTAATAAGACCGGAATGGGGCTTATCTTAAAAAAAGCTTTAGCAAAAATTAGTGAGCATTATGATTACGCTATTTTAGACTGTCCGCCAGTGTTAGGTGTATTAATGGTTAACGCATTGGCTGCAAGTGAGCGCATTTTAGTGCCAGTACAAACTGAGTTTTTAGCACTCAAAGGACTAGACCGAATGATGCGGACCATGGAATTAATGCAAAGCTCGCAATCAAAGCAGTATCAATATACCATTATCCCTACAATGTATGATAAGCGCACTAATGCATCCCTTGAAGCATATAAGACATTACAGCAAACGTACCAAGAAAAAGTATGGCCAGGGGTAATACCCGTAGATACTAAGTTCCGTGATGCAAGTTTAGCTCAACAAGTACCGATTCAGTATTGTCCACGCTCAAGAGGTGTTTATGCTTATCGCGCATTACTCGATTATTTGATTGAACAAGGTTAATGAATGAGTAAGCAATTATTTGCTAATGAAAAAGTAATGACCCAGTACTTGGGGGCTTTACTGTGCGAAGACGATGAGTCAACAGACTTACACCCGGTTGCAAAATTACTCGAACAAGTTCCATCCACAGAAAGTAGCAATAAAATGCCACTCAAGGCGTCGCAGCAAACCATTGTGCAGCCAAACGCACTTGATGAGCCAAAGACTAGTATTGAGGAAGAAATACCCGCGCCCCTTGAGAAACCACAGATCCAAGCTAATATCAAAGATATAGCTAAAGTGAGTGAACAGCTAAATGTTGCTGAAGCTAAAACTCCTGTACAGCGTCAAGAAGATTATTTTGATGGTGAGTTTCAGGCGTTATTCTTTGAAGTGGCTGGGCTTACCCTCGCAGTACCATTAAAAGCATTAGGTGGTATTCATCAATTAGGTGAAGTTAATCAGCTTTTTGGTAAACCCAAGTGGTTTAAAGGAGTGATGCTAAATCGTGATGAGAATCTTAATGTAGTTGATACAGCGCTTTGGGTGATGCCAGAAAAGTATACCCAAGAGTTAGAAGACAAATTAAACTACCAATACTTAATTACTTTAGGTAATAGCCAATGGGGATTGTTGGCTGAAAAGCTGGTTAATAACATTACACTACGCAGTGAAGATGTGAAATGGCGAGCTAAAAGTGGCAAGCGGCCTTGGCTTGCAGGTGTAATTAAAGAAAAAATGTGTGCCTTAATTGATGTGCAAAGCTTAGGTCAATTATTAGAGCAAGGTTTAGATAGCCGCGACCAGTAACGATATTCGGAGTAATAACATGAGTGAACAAAGATTATTATCAAGCAGTAAAAATACCGATGGCAATGATGAAGTATTGCAGTGGGTAACTTTTAAGCTTGAATCAGAAACCTATGGTGTGAATGTGATGCAAGTGCAAGAGATTTTGCGTTATACAGAAATTGCTCCAGTACCAGGTGCTCCAAGCTATGTTTTAGGGATTATTAATTTACGTGGCAATGTTGTAACAGTAATCGATACGCGTGCACGATTTGGTTTGATGTCTGCAGAAGCAACAGACAATTCACGAGTATTAATTATTGAAGCTGAAGAGCAAGTCATTGGTATCTTAGCCGACAGTGTAGCAGAAGTGGTTTATTTGCGTAGCTCAGAAATTGATAGTGCACCAAACATTGGTACTGAAGAAAGTGCCAAGTTTATTCAAGGTGTCAGTAATCGTGATGGTGAATTATTGATTTTAGTTGATTTAAATAAATTACTAAATGACGAAGAGTGGGATGAGTTGAGCGATTTATAACGCTTACGGAAAAACTATGTTGTTATACTCGTTGCTTGGAGTCTCAATTGTACTGGTGTTAGTATGCTTGGGACTAATTTTTATTAATAATAATAAGTACGCTGCAGCATTAAAAAGCAAAATACTGCAACTGCAAGAAACTCAACAACAGCTCAGTATTTTACGCAGTGAAGTCGCAGAAATGCGCACCGGTATGCTAAGTATTGGTAAGCGATTAGTCGCTGTAGAGCAGCGAAATCAAGAGTTAGCGCAATTACAAGATGCGCAAAAATATGACGATCCTGATGCGAAAATTTATTCTCGAGCAGTGAAAATGGTTGAACTAGGTGCCGATATTGAAGAGATCATACGAGAGTGTGAACTTCCGCGTGCCGAAGCAGAACTATTAATGTCGTTACATCATCAAAAGGGCGCTAATTAGCGCCTTTTACTTTTTACGCCTGAATATTTAACTTGCCTTGAAAGTCTTGCCAGCCTGGTGGGAATTTACCCCGCAGTACATATGAAAAAGCAATCAGTTCGGCAATCACATAATACAGTTCTCTTGGGATCTCTTCGCCAAGCTCTAAATGCGATAACGTTTTAGCCAATGCTTCATCTTTGTGGATCAAAATTCCTTTTTCTTCTGCAGCTTTAATGATCTCTTCTGCGAGCTCACCAAACCCTTTACTACTGACTGTAGGAGTACGACCGGCTTCGTAAACTAAACCAATTGCAGACTTATGTTTTGGTATCTCACTCATGGCTTAAACCTTAATATTAATAATGGCATGGGATTGATAAAAAGCTTGGTGTTGCGGCGCACCTTGGCTTAGCTTCATTTCACCAACTTGTAGGCCATGAGCTGTTAATTTATGACGCAAACTCTCAAGGTGCGGATGAGCCATTGCGGTGATATCTTGGCTTGAGGCAAGTAATTGACAATCGAGTGCTTTATCCATTAATTCAGCGGTGATCTGTAATTGGCCAAGCTCAGCGTAATCAAAATTAAGTCGCACAAACCAAACATTTTTAGCTTCGAGTTTATTTTGGCTTGGTTTTTTATATTGTCCTAATGAAATTTCTGTTTGTGCGGTTTCCGGTGGCAGTCGCATCGGCAGTAAAAATTGTACTAACGGATTATTATCAGGCTGCTGATTGATGGGGGTGCTGTTAATTTGGCTAATTGCAGTTTTTATTTGGCTCAGCTCAGCCGCTAAGGCTTGTGATTGTGGCTGTAGTAATTGTTCTTGCAGTTTCTGTGGGTTAGTTGCTTTAAAGTTAGGCACTAATATTTGTAATAAAGCATCAAGTGAGCTTTGACTGTTAAAATTCAACGCACTGATATTTGCTAAGCTTGGAGCCGCTAAAATCGCCACTGCCAAATGCTCAATAGATTGGCTAAAACTATTTTGCAGGGCACTAGTGGTTAAGCTTTCTGGACGCAAAACACTGAGTATTTCTCGTTGAATGGTTAACGGTTGCAACGATTGGCTGTCAATCATGCGGCTAAAAGCTTGATTGACTAGCCGATTTAAATCGACATTATTACTTACTTTGGTCGCTGCTAGTTTATTAATTTGTGAAGCGATATGCTGTTTATCGTAGTTTGCTGCTGATTTAAAATTAGGTAGCGGCTTTTCGATAGGCGTTTTTAAAAGTGGTGCCAATAATTTGGCTTCCAGTGGCAAGCTAATCTGGCTGGCTGGCAAAGCGCTGGTTATCGGTCCTTTTAATAGTGCTTCTATATGTAAGTGAGTACTTGCTTTTAGGTTGTCGTTGTTTAGCTGTGCTGTTAGAGATGCTACTTTGGTATCTACTCCTGCAGCAAAAGGTGGAGTTGTTTTTAATTTTTGCTGAGCATCGGCTATAACTGTTTTGGCGACAGCGCTATTATCACTGACATTGACAGTTGTACTATTGGTTTTGCTGGGTAGAACTTGTTCGGGACTGTGTGCTAGCGCTTTAGCGATAGGTTCTTTGTTTAGCTGAGCAGGTTGAGCATTAATATCAGATGCTGCTTGTTTTGGATTAACAGTAACCTGCGGTGTTTTATTTTGCGCTACTGTAGTTTGCTCGCTGGATTGAATCGCGGCAGCTAGTTTATTTAATTGTTTGTAGTTATCGGTATCTTTGCTCAGTGGCGCCGCAGTAGTACTGTTATTTTTAACCGCATTAGGCTCTGTAATACTTGCTAAACTGGCTTTTAATCGCTGAAATAACTGTACCAGGGGAGGCGATTGATGATAATGCTTTGGCAGCGCGGTACCTTGGCTAATATCTGTCAGTAATGGTTGGGTGTTGCTTGTCGCCATTGCCACAAGGTTTATTTGCCTGAGTGATTTGGGTAGTAAGGTTTGTGCAGTTTGATCTGTTGGTGTTAGTGATTGTGCTACAGCTGATTTATTGCTGACTTGACTAAATGGTTTGCTTTCAAAATAGCGTACAGCGTCACTGATCCGGGTTTTTAAGTCAGCAAAACTGTCTTGCAACCACGAGCTTATTGGGCTGCTGCTGACCAATAAGGGGCTGCTAGGTGCGACACTTGTTTGGGTATTAAACTGGCCTGGTACATGGCTTTTTTGTAGCAATGAATTAAAAGTATGGGCTAATGAATTTTTTAACTGCAGAGCTATTTTTGGTAGCTGCGTTTTTATTATTAATTGTTCATTAAGCGCATTTAATTGTACTTTTTGAATTACCCCACCAGGCTGAGTTGAGTGTATGCTGTGATTATTTAACGGCTGCTGCAGTGCGAGCTTAATATTGCCATTATAATTATTAAAGCTCAGTATTGCGGTATTTTTATCTAGCTGTAGCTGCCCATTTGGTACCAGTTTACTAAGCCAAAGAGCAAGTTTTGCTTGGCTGATTGGCTGCTGGTGAAGTGTATCAGCAAAGCGATTAACAACACTTAAGGTAAAATTATTGCGGTTCGGGGTAATTATTGCTTTTAGATCTTGCTCATTGTGCAGTAGTTGGGCGACTTCTTTATTGATAGGAATACTGGCGTGTAACTGATTTAACAGTAATTTTGCAGCAGGCTGTAAAATAATTTGCAACGACAAAGGTTTATTCTCGACCTGAACACCACTGTTAATTAAATTTAAAACACTTTGCAGTTGGTTTGTTTGACGCAAGCTGATCTCAGCTTGCTTTGGTAAAATAGTGAGTTGTTTACCATCATTACTGAGTTGAATATCGGCACTGGCAATTTTTTGAGTGTTTGTTTCAGTGCCAGTTGTAGCTAAGCGTAATGTTTGCCAATGCTTATCAACATAGACTTCCATCTGCACAGAGCCTTTGGCGAACACGATGTTTTTAGCGCTGAGTGTTTGCTCGCTGAAAACAGGTAATTGCTGTGCAACGCCATTGTGCGACGAATGACTGACAGGAAGCGAATTCGCTAATGTTATCTGTGTAGGTTTGTTCATTATTTTAAATCAAGTTTTTGTTAATCGGTGCAAAGCATTATTCGTATTACCCTATCATTATGCTAGACTAACGCCTAATTTTGGGTATAGAGAATCATCATCTTGTTACACATTAAGTCCGTCACCTGCATCAAGCAAGAACGTTGTTTGTTTGCGGATCTTAATTTCAGCTTGAAATCAGGCCAAATCATGCAATTAGCAGGCCCAAATGGGGCTGGTAAAACATCCTTGCTGCGTATAATTGCGGGTTTTTCTGCGCCCGATGAAGGACAAGTTATGTGGCAAGGTGAATCAATTGCTAAAAATTATGATGAATTTGCCCGGCAATTGTTATTTATCGGCCATAAAACAGGGGTGAATAGCCAACTTAGTGCGATTGAAAACCTGCGATTTTGGTTACAGATTCAAGGTTACGACACTGAGCAAGATCTTTACTCATTATTAGCTAAGATTGGCTTAGTTGGTCTTGAAGATGTACCTGTGCGTACTCTATCTGCTGGTCAACAACGTCGTGTTGCGTTGATCAGACTTTGGCTTAATGATGCGAAGTTATGGGTGCTGGATGAGCCATTTACAGCCTTAGATAAAGCCGGTATCGCATTTTTGCAGCAACGCTTTTTAGCTCACCTAGCACAAGGTGGGGCGATTTTATTAACCACCCACCAAGACTTAACGACCCACTTTAATGAGTTGCAAACCGTTACTCTGGAGTACCGACACTGATGTTACGCCAGCATTCATATTGGCAGCTATTTAGTGCCGTTTGTAAAAAAGATTTACGGCTGGCATTTCGCCAGCGTGCTGAAATCGTAAACCCCATTTTGTTCTTCTTAATTGTTATTACATTATTTCCGTTAGCAATTGGTCCTGAGCCCGGTCTACTTAGCCGTATGGCACCCGGTATTATCTGGGTCGCTGCGTTACTTTCAACCATGTTAGGCTTAGATAAACTATTTCGTGATGACTATCATGATGGTAGTTTAGAGCAATTGATTGCTTCATCGTACCCGTTACCGTTAACGGTGCTTGGCAAAGTCGTTGCCCATTGGATTATTACAGGCTTGCCGTTGGTGTTGATGACGCCGCTGTTCGCCTTGTTATTAAATTTAGACAATCAAGCATTGATTGCAACTGTGCTTACCTTGCTATTGGGTACGCCATTACTTAGTTTTATCGGCGCTATTGGCGCTGGGCTTACAGTGGGATTACAAAAAGGCGGCATTTTGATGAGTTTATTGGTCTTGCCTTTATATATCCCCGTATTAATTTTTGCAACGTCTGCTATCGATACCAGCACAATGTCGCTGGATTATAGTGGTCAGCTTGCCATCCTTGGTGCGATGCTTGTCATTGCAATTATCAGCGCACCAATCGCCATATCGTCAGCATTGAAAGTGAGTGTAAGTTAATATGTGGAAGTGGTTACATCCCTACGCTAAAGCAGATCGTGCATATCAATTATGCAATACGTTACTGCCTTATTTTGCCGTGATAACGGTTGTCTTTATGATTATTGGTTGGGTCTGGGGGTTAGCCTATGCACCAGCTGACTATCAACAAAAAGACAGTTATCGCATTATTTTCATTCATGTACCGTCAGCTATTTTGTCGATGGGGGCTTATTCATCAATGGCTATTGCGGCAGTGATCGCTTTGGTATGGCAACTTCGTAATGCCGAGTTGGCGGTGATTGCCATCGCACCTGTTGGCGCATGTGTAACTGCAATTGCACTTATTACTGGCGCCGCTTGGGGTAAACCTATGTGGGGTGCCTGGTGGGTATGGGATGCACGACTTACGTCTGAGCTCATTCTATTATTTCTATATTTGGGGGTATTGTCTTTATATCATGCCTTTGAAGATAAAAAAGCAGCAGGTCGAGCTGCATCTATTTTAGCTATTGTGGGGGTAATTAACCTACCCATTATTCACTTTTCGGTTGAGTGGTGGAACACCTTGCATCAAGGTGCCACTATTACCAAGTTTGATACGAAAGCCATTGATTCAAGTATGTTTTGGCCATTAATGGTAAATATAGTCGCATTTGCTGGTTTTGTTGGCATGGTGACTTTGATGCGTCTTAAAAATGAAATTTTACAACGTGAAAAGCATCGCCCTTGGGTGCGTCAGTTGTTAAATAGGGGCTAGTTATGCAGTTTGATTCTTTTTCTGATTTTATTGCCATGGGCGGTTACGGCTTTTACGTGTGGCTTTCTTTTGGTTCATGTGCACTGATTTTATTAGGTATTTTAGTAAGCTCTTTTAATGATACTAAGCGCATTATGGCTTCTGTGCAGCAACAAGCTGAACGAGAGGCTCGCATTAAACACGCTCAACAGGAGAATCAAGCATGAACCCAAGACGTAAGAAACGTTTGCTTGGCGTCGTCGCTATTGTATTCGGTATTGGTGCCGCCATCGGTTTAGTATTGTATGCGCTGCAAGAAAATATTAACTTATTTTATACTCCAAGTGAGTTAATTGAAGGAAAAGGCCCGAATAAAGAAAAGCCGCACATTGGTCAAAAGTTGCGTATTGGCGGTATGGTGGTCCCAGGATCAGTTATTCGAGATGAAACCAGCCTACAAGTAAGCTTTACCTTGATTGATACAGGCCCTTTAGTAACGATCAAATACCAAGGTATTTTGCCTGACTTATTTCGCGAGGGGCAAGGGATTGTTGCTCAAGGTGTGTTGATTGAACCTAATGTAATAGAAGCGTTTGAAGTATTGGCTAAGCATGATGAAGAATACATGCCTGCTGAAGTTGCGGAAGCGGTGAAGGGGATCAAACACGAAAAACCTAAATATAACTTAGAAAGTGGCAATTAAGATGATCCCAGAACTCGGTTATTTTTCCCTAACACTGGCCATGGTGCTGAGTGTTTTATTGTGTATTTTTCCTCTATGGGGCGCACATACTGGTAATTTACGGTTAATGCGTGCAGCTCCTTCATTAGCTGTTGGCCAATTTGTATTTGTATTAATGTCATTCGCTGCCTTAATTTATGCCAGTTTAACCGATGATTTTACCGTCGCGTACGTGGCTTATCATTCTAGCAGTACCTTGCCTTGGTATTATAAAATCACTTCAACCTGGGGTGGGCACGAAGGTGCTATTTTATTGTGGCTAGTAATGCAAGCCGGTTGGACTGCAGTAGTAGCACTGCGCTCTAATTCACTGCCTTGGATACTGCGTGCTCGTGTATTAGGTGTGTTAGGCTTTTTAGGTGTTGGCTTTATGCTTTACACCCTGTGGATGTCAAATCCATTTGAATTATTACTGCCGTATTTTCCTGTCGAAGGGCGCGACCTTAATCCACTATTACAAGATCCAGGGATGATCATCCATCCACCTTTATTATATATGGGTTATGTTGGTCTATCGGTTTCTTTTGCATTCGCAATTGCAGCGTTATTAACAGGTAAACTTGATAATACGTGGGCTAAGTGGTCACGTCCTTGGACAATGACTGCGTGGGGTTTTTTAACACTAGGTATTACTATTGGAAGCTGGTGGGCATATTCCGAGCTTGGCTGGGGTGGCTGGTGGTTTTGGGATCCCGTTGAAAACGCATCGCTTATGCCTTGGTTAGTAGCTACTGCATTATTGCACTCATTATCGGCAACCGAAAAACGCGGTGTATTTAAATCATGGACCGTATTACTTGCGATTGCTGCATTTTCATTGAGTTTACTGGGCACCTTTATTGTTCGCTCTGGCATTATTGTGTCAGTGCATGCGTTTGCTACCGATCCTGATCGTGGCTTATTTATCTTAGCGTTTTTAGCGATAGTGGTTGGTGGTGCGTTAACGTTATATGCATTTAGGGTATCGCAAGTACGCAGCGAAGGTCGTTACAAACTGGTATCACGTGAAGTGGCGTTATGGCTCAATAATATATTTTTAGTGGTTGCTACATTTATTGTGTTACTGGGTACTTTACTACCTATGGTTCATAAAGAAATGGGCTTAGGCAGTATTTCAATTGGCGAACCATTCTTTAATAAAATGTTTGCCATTATTTTAGTGCCGTTTGCCATCTTAATGGGCATTGGCCCTCTGTTACGTTGGAAGCAAAATAAGTGGTCTTTTTTACAAAATAAACTCCTTGTATCAGCGTTAATGAGCATAGTGATCAGTGCTGCTTGGTTATATTCAAGTTATGCCAGCGTAGCGCCTTTAACTTTATTGGCGACCACGCTTGCGATATGGATTGTGATCACCACCGGTGTTGATTTATATGTTAAAGCTACTGTGCAAACTAACTTTAGCCAAGGTCTTAAAAGGTTAGGACTTAGTTATTGGGCTATGGTACTAGGGCATGTTGGTATTGCCTTTGTTATCGCAGGTGTCACTTTAACTTCGGCGTATTCGGTTGAACGTGATGTTTCGATGAAGCCGGGCGAAATCGTACAGTTAAATCAATATCAGTATCGTTTTGAAGGGGTATACACTATTCGTGGTGCAAACTACAGTGGTCATGCTGGAGAAGTGAGCGTCCTGAAAAATGATAAACTAGTCACTGTACTGCATGCTGAAAAGCGCCGTTACGATATTGGTATGCAATTTATGACTGAGGCTGCAATTGATGCTGGCTTTACCCGTGATTTATACCTTGCTCTGGGTGAGCAATTAAATAACGGCGGTTGGTCATTGCGCATCTATCACAAGCCATTTGTACGTTGGATGTGGATTGGTGGTGTATTGATCTCACTTGCCGGTTTTATGATTTTAGGTGACAAACGTTACCGTACTAGCAAGAAAAAAACCGATAAGTCACAGGAGAAACTGGTATGAACCGCAAGTTGTTAGCGCTGATACCTCTGCTGGCATTTGTTTTAGTGTGCGTGTTTTTATTTCAAGGTTTGTTTTCAAACCCAAGAGAAATTCAAACCGGTCGGTTAGGTCAGCCAATGCCAGCCTTTGATTTACCTGATTTAATGCAGGATTCAAAGCGTTGGCAAGATAGCCAATTAAAAGGCGATGTATATCTACTCAATGTATGGGGCACTTGGTGTCCTACCTGTTTAGCTGAATTAGATTATTTAACCCAATTGCGAGAGCAAGGCGTTAAAATTATCGGGCTTTACTATGTACAAAGTTATGATGCTGACTTTGATGGTGAATTTGATATGCCAGCGCTACGTGAAGAAGTGACGTCAATGTTAAGTCGTGCCGGTGATCCGTATCAGTTTAATATTCTTGACTTACACCGTACTCTTTCGCTTGATTTAGGTGTGTCAGGTGCACCTGAAACATTTTTAGTGGATAGCAAAGGCACCATTTTATTGCACCATACTGGCGATATAAACCCACGAGTTTGGCGTGCTAAATTTGCTCCCTTGATGCAGGAATTACAGCCATGAAATATTTTTTAATTGCTTTAATGATACTAGCCAGTGGCATAGCTATGGCAGAGCAAGATCGTTACCAATTTGATAACAACGAACAAGCGCAACGCTTTACTGAGTTAACTAAAGAATTACGTTGCCCTAAATGTCAAAATCAAAATATCGCAGATTCAGATGCTGTGGTTGCGAAAGATTTGCGCGAAAAAGTATTGGCGTTAGTCAAAGAAGGCAAATCGAAAGACGATGTGATTGAATATATGATTGACCGCTATGGCTATTTTGTTCACTACGATCCGCCAGTAACGCCAGCAACATTAGTGCTATGGGTATTACCTATTTTGATAGTGGTATTTGGCTTTGGCTTTATTATTTTTCGTCAACGTAAGGCTGCGGTTAAGCAAACATGGAGTGAGCAAGATGAGGCGTTATTAGCCAAGCTCATTGCGAAAAATGAACGTCAGGAGCAGATTTAAATGATACTAATGTGGGTTTCTTTTGCATTATTAACCTTATTAGCTGTGACGTTTGTGGCATTGCCGTTTTTGAGTAAAGAGCGGGTACAAAGTCTCACTTACAATGCTAATTCAGAGCTTATTGCCATCTACCATCAGCGCCTTGGCGAGCTGGCAAATGATTTAGCAAATCAACGTATTGACCAAGTTAACCATGATGAGTCTGTGATTGAGCTCAAACGTCGTTTACTAAATGAGTTATCGCCTGAAAAATCACTGATGAGCAGAGGCAATAACCGTATTTTTGCATTAACAGGCAGTGCATTTTTAATCGCTTTTACCGCTGTATTTTATACCGCAACTGGTTCACAACAACAGTTGCAGAACTGGCACAGCGCCATGGATAATTTAGCAGTTTATGGTGAACGAGCCGTGATGCAACAAGGCGAACCTTTAACCCAAAATGAATTACAAGCGTTTGCGTTAGGGCTACGCACTAAACTTGCGCAAAGTGGTGATGATCAAGTGGCTTGGATGCTACTCGGTCGTGTTGCAATGTCATTGAATGAATACGACATGGCGCAACAGTCATTTGATAAAGTGCTACGCATGGATCCTGACAACATGCCTGTGCTGATCAGTTACAGCCAAGTACTATTACTTGAAGGCAGTGATGTAAATATGACGCGCGCTGCGGGTATGCTCTCTAAAGTGCTCAAAGACGATCCAACTAACCTTGATGCTATTTCATTGTTAGCGTTAATTGCTTATGAGCGTCATGATTGGTTGCAAGCAAAAGCAGCATTCGAAGTGCTTTTAAAGAGTATGGATGAGCAAGATACTCGCTATGACATGATTGCTCAGCGAATTACTGAAATTGAACAAAATATTACAGCTGAAAACACACAACTAGCACCTGCATTGCAACCACAAGCTGAGCAGGGCAGTGGCGAGGATAATAACGCAGCTAAAATGAGTGCTATCAAAGTTACCGTTAATCTTGCGCCACAGCTTGCGGACAAGCTTCCAATCCAAGGTACCTTATTCGTATTTGCAAAAGCTGCCAATGGTCCGCCAATGCCGCTCGCAGTGGTAAAATTAACAGATTATAGTTTTCCAATTGAAGTACAGTTAAGTGATAGTAATGCTATGGTCGCAGGGTTAACGCTTTCAAGCGTTGATAAAATTATTTTAACTGCACGCATTTCAAAGGATGCATCAGTAATGCCTTCAACGGGTGAGTTGGAAGGGCGTTCAGATGTGTTAGAACGTAGCCAAACCAAGGCTTACGATTTACTTATCAATGAATTAATACCTTAAGGATAAAAGATGTTAAGACAGAGTTTAGTTTTGTTTGGGCTATTGGTGCTAGCAGGATGCGCGCAAGTGCCTGACGAAAAAATAGATGAGCGAGATCCACTACAATCATTTAACCGTCCAATGTATGATTTTAATATGGATGTACTTGATGCTTATGTTCTGCGCCCTGTTGCGGTAGGGTATGTGGCCGTAACACCAACACCGGTGCGCCGTAGTATCGTCAATTTTACTGGCAACATTAGTGCACCAACTGATGTAGTTAATGCCACGCTACAAGGTAAAGCGGGTAACGCAGGCGTGAGCTTAGCGCGGTTTTTAGTTAATTCAACTGTGGGTATTTTTGGCTTATTTGATGTTGCGACATCGCTTGGTTTGAATATTGTCGATGAAGACTTTGGTCAAACTCTGGGGGTATGGGGAATAGGCGACGGTGCTTATTTAATGCTACCGGGAATGGGACCGTCAACAGCGCGTAACCTAACGGGTGCAGTGGTTGATGGCTATGTGTTACCAAAAATTGCCTTAACCACGCCACAAACTGTATTGGTGTTTGCGTTAAAGGCTGTAGAAGCTCGGGCTTCTTTAATACCACAAGAAAGCTTATTGAATGAGTCACTCGATCCGTATATTTTTATGAAAGACATTTACTTTCAACGTCAGTTATATGAGTTGTATGATGGTAATCCACCGGTTGAAAAAGAGCCCGACGATTTTGATGAAGACTTTTTAGAAAGCCTTTAATGTGTATTTTCAGGTTAAATAAAAATGCCAGCGTCTAAGCTGGCATTGTTATTTACGGTATTATTTATTATCCTGCCAGCACTTTCATTTGTTCATTAGCCCAGTTAACGGCATCATGATACGCATCTGGCACTTTACCAGCGCCAAGACCAAGCTCATCTTTAATCGCGTTTGCACCTTGCCAATTGGCTTGTTCGTATAATTTTACTAAGCGCAGATATTGTGCCAGTAAACCTTGATCCTCTAATAATGCTAACTTTATGTCGTTGGATAATGGTAGCTTTTTCATCACGCTTTGCATATCTTCATCTAATATGGCATCCATTAATGACATCATACCGGTTAAAAAAGCCATGCCCGTATCTTTGAGTTTATTATGGTTTATAGCTAGCAACTCAGTAAAGCGTGCTCTGGTTAACGATAAGCGTATTAACTCTGCGGGTTTATCACCAGCAACTTGAGCTGCAAACAACAAGGATAAAAACTTTTTAATTTCTGCTGCACCTAGCACAATTAGTGCTTGTTTGATGGTGCTGATCTCAGCTCTGCGCTTAAATGCCGCTGAATTACTATAACGTAATAATTTATAAGAGAGGTTTACATCTCGCTCAAATACGTCGGTAATTTTCTTTAAATTGACTTCAACAGTGGATGTCTCATAAAGCAGCTCGGCAAGAGCTATCTCTGATGGCGGCAAGGTTTTACTTTGCACCATTTCTGGTTTGGAAAAGAAAAACCCCTGAAAGTAAGTAAAGCCAAGATCTAATGCTAATTGATACTTTTCGTAGGTTTCTACCTTTTCTGCTAATAATTTTATATGCGGATAAGGTTTAATTTCTTCGATTATGGTGTGGATAGTGTCAACGTCACAATTGATAAAATCTATTTTAATAATATCAATAAAAGGATAAAAATGACGCCATACAGGCTGGTGAATATAATCATCCAGCGCGAGCGTATAACCTTTTTGTTTTAAGTCTTTGACGATCGCGAGCAAGCGTTTCCCAGGTTGAATTGTTTCGAGTATTTCTACAACAATCTGATCTTTACCAAGCAGAGTTGGGTAGCCTTTTTGTAATGTTTCAAGCGTAAAGTTGATATACGCTGGTTTATTATCGGTGAGATCTTCTAAACCAAAATTGAATTGACTACCTTCAATTAGCCGAGTGGTTGCCTCGTCACCATCAATATCAGGGAATACATTATCAACGCCATCACGAAAGAGTAGCTCATACCCTACAAGTTGTTTGTTTCGATCTAAAATTGGTTGGCGTGCAGCATAAAAATACATAAACAGCGGGTCCACATCAGTTAAGCGATTACTTGGGCAATATAAGATAAAACAGCATAAATAGCATTAATTATATTTAGAATATCAATGCTATAGTATTAATTAATTGATACATCATCGATCTAATCCTAAGGTAATTAAGTATTAATTACCATGTTCTGTAGTTAAATAATTAACCATCAGATAAAAACAACTCCACCTTATATCATTACTTGGCTACCTCAGTAAGTGGAGTTATTCACCCTTTGCGTGATATAGTCAAGTTCTAGGTTGGTTTTTACACCAATAATGACTTTATATAGTATTGATTTATGAGTCATTATTAGGATTGAAAGCCAGGTTTTAACTTCAGAGTTGGAGGCGAGTTTGGAAACTGGAATGATTATTTCTTTAGCTGCGTATTTTATCGTAATGCTAGGTATTGGCTTGTACGCTTATAAGCAGTCTACCGCCGATGTGTCGGGTTATATGTTGGGTGGCAGAAGTTTATCACCAGCTGTAGCTGCACTATCTGCAGGTGCATCGGACATGAGTGGTTGGCTACTTATGGGTTTACCCGGTGCTATGTATCTATTTGGCTTAAGTAAAGTTTGGATTGCGATAGGTTTAGTACTTGGTGCTTGGGCAAACTACTTTTTAGTCGCGCCAAGGCTACGTGTCTATACTGAAAAAGCGAATGACTCGATTACCATCCCAGATTACTTTGCTAATCGTTTTGCTGATAATAAAAATATATTACGAGTCATCTCGGCAATCGTGATCATCGTTTTCTTTACACTTTATACTTCTTCAGGCGTTGTCGCTGGCGGTAAATTATTCGAAAACTCATTTCAGATGAGTTACGAAACAGGGCTTTATGTGACAACCGGAGTCGTCGTACTCTATACATTGTTTGGTGGTTTCTTAGCTGTTAGTTTGACTGACTTTGTGCAAGGTTGCATTATGTTTGTCTCGCTACTTGCTGTACCTATTGTTACTTATACGATGCTAGACCAGCCAGTGTTAGACACACTTGCTAATGCCAGCTATGACTTGCTGTTAAGCGCTCCGAAAGAGAGCGAAGTCCACTCGCTTAATATGTTAGATTGGTTTGCTGGTGGTTCAACTATCGCTATTATTTCTGCAATGGCATGGGGCTTAGGTTATTTTGGTCAACCGCATATCATAGTACGTTTTATGTCAGTACGGTCAGTGAAAGATATGCCAACTATGCGTCGTATTGGTATGTCGTGGATGACTTTATCAGCGATTGGTGCAGTGTTAACTGGACTATTTGGTGCCGCTTACATGATCGAAAATCAAATGCTGATTGACGATAAAGAAACGATATTCTTAGTATTATCTGAATTGGTTTTCCATCCACTTATTGCCGGCTTTTTACTTGCTGCTATTTTAGCTGCGATTATGAGTACTATTTCATCTCAGTTATTGGTTTGTTCAAGCTCTTTGACTGAAGACTTCTATAAAATTTATTTAAACCGTGATGCATCACAAACCGAGCTGGTTTTAGTTGGGCGAATTAGTGTACTACTCGTTGCATTATTTGCTATTTATTTGGCTTATGATCGCGATAGTTCTATTTTAGATTTAGTAAGTAATGCATGGGCTGGTTTTGGGGCTGCGTTTGGCCCGTTAGTATTACTTAGCTTGTATTGGAAGCGAATGAATCTACAAGGTGCGATCAGTGGCATGGTTGTGGGTGCAGGGACAGTGTTGATCTGGATATACGCGCCAATCACTATAAATGGTGAGAGCCTCAGCAGTATCATTTATGAAATTATACCGGGCTTTATACTTGCAACAATTGCAATCATTACAGTGAGCTTATCAACAGCGCCACCAAATAAAGAGATCACCGAATTATTTGATGAAGTTGAACGAGGGCTATAACGGGTAGTAATTTTTATAACTAAAAAAGGGCAATTAATTGCCCTTTTTTAGTAAGTTAACTTGTAATTTTTTAGCTTGCTTCTTTATCTGCGCTGGCTTTAATCGACGCTACATTTTCTTTTTTTACTTTCGCCGTAGGTGTTTTCTGTATTGCCTCTTTGCCGCCTTTAAGTACATTCATAAAGTCGTCTTTACTTTTAGCAATCTCAAGTGCGAGCGATTCGATTTGTTGTTCGCTTAGTGGCACATCAACTTTCTCAAGCATAACCTCAAGCGACTCTGCTATATCAAGCATTTTGTCATACGCGTCAGCTTCTTTTTTAGTAGTAAACGTCATACGCTCGACTCCGTTTCTCTCTACAACATATTTAACAACAACAGCCATGATTTCTCCTGCCAATTTGCTTGGTGAATAACAAGTTCACCTTGATTGATTACTGTTTTTATGTACAGTAATTGTTTATTGGTCTTTTTGCAAGTGAACATTTTTATTTTTTACTACTAGGATTTGACAAAGAGGTACAACTTTACTTTATTTAAATAGTCGCACTTTTTTAGTATGACTTTATTTGGAGGTAGTCCAAAAGTGAAGGCATTAAAATCAACTATTAATTGAGTCCACGTATGGATATCATGGAGGAGAAACATGAAGTTTTTAACTTTAATAGTGGTAGTGCTTGGCTTAGCTATTTCATTGCCTAGTAGCGCAGCTGTAACTAAAACAGAGACTGCTGAAAGTATGAAGAAAGTTCAGTTAGTCAATGTGAATCAAGCAACAGTCGAACAGCTTACTCAGCTGCCGGGTATTGGTAAATCAAAAGCGCAAGCGATAATTGATTTCCGTACCAAGCAAGGCAAGTTTAAGTCTGTTGCAGATTTAGCGCAGGTGAAAGGTATTGGCGATAAATTAGTCGCTAAATTGGATGGCAAAGTTACATTCTAAAAATCAGCAGGGCGAATTATTCGCCCTGCTCAAATTGCTTAATAGCGTGCCTTAAATAGCGTTTAGAGAATTGAATTTCGACTGGAGTGGTTAACAACGGGTAGCTTAACCCGGCCAGAAGTAAAGCTGGAAGTAACAACCAACCTTCAACATACGCTAATGATAGAAATACTGGGATCAATAAAACCAGCTTTATAATACGCAAACTGATTTTTTGCATTGGAGTTAACATACTCACTGCAATCGCAATTATTTGCTGACGTTGACGTATTTTAAACGATTTTAATTGCGTTACTTGACTTGAAAATAATGCCATCATCACAGCGACTTTTTAATTATTAAACGACTTGCTACAACGGCCATTAGTATCAGAGTAAATGCGGCAAAAATGATCTCCATCCACGCCGGCATACTTAGCCCTGCAAATTGCCAATCGATGTTGCCACAGTCACCTGTTGCAGCAAAAAAATGTGGCATCCATTCGTGCAATGGTAATGGGAAATTAGGTTCGAATTCACAGCTAAACGCAAAAGGATCGGTGGTAGTTTGCATATCGATATGTTCGCGTGCAATTAAATAACCCCAAATACTGGCAACTGCCCATGCAGAAAATGCTGTTAGACGGCATATTACATTCGTGGGTTTAATTGCACCGAGTAACCCTGCGGCTAATAACCCCAGCATGGCAGTACGTTGGTAAATACACATAATGCATGGCTCTAAGCCCATTTGATATTGAAAAAACAATGCGATTACTTCAAAAATAAAAGCACTAAAAGCGAGCAGTAACCAAGCACTGCGCTGTTGGGCTAAATTTGCTAACCAAGTCATAAAATATCCAATCTATAATTTGTAGATGAATTATGACTTAGTCATTAAACTAGGCGCAAGGATAAATATGATTTGTAACAATAAAAAAGCTGCCGAAGCAGCTTTGTTTTTTACTCTTTAACCTAAATATGGGTTAAGGGATTTACTGTCCAGAGTTTGGATATTTAATGCCCTGAACTTCCTATACTTTGTAAGCTTGCGCTGTGGTGTTCAATCCAACCCCATTGATAGAGTAAATCAGTTACCTCACTAAGCCCTAGATATGTAGAGCTTAAACCAACAACCGTAAGTACAATGGTATAGGGAAGTGCCATATAAACCATACGCCCGTAAGATAAACGTAATACGGGAGCAAGTGTTGATGTTAGTAAGAATAAAAATGCAGCTTGTCCATTCGGTGTGGCTACACTTGGTAAGTTAGTACCAGTATTAATTGCTACTGCTAATAAATCAAATTGGTCGCGACTAATTTGTCCTGCTTTTAAAGCCGCCGCTACTTCGTTGATGTAAACAGTGCCAACAAACACATTATCACTGACCATCGAGAGTAGGCCATTAGCGACAAAAAACATAACTAACTGTAATTGCCCTTCAAATGTCAGTACCCAAGTTATTACAGGAGTAAATAAGTGTTGATCAATAATTACTGCAACGATTGAGAAAAATACACATAACAGTGCAGTAAACGGCAATGCTTCTTCAAACGCTTTTCCTAGTTGGTGTTCTTCGATTATACCAGCGGACGCAGTTGCAAAAATAATGACGGATAAGCCAATTAAGCCAACCGTGGCAAGGTGTAAAGCTAATGCAATGATCAACCATACAGCAATAAATGACTGAAACATCAGATTAACTTTATCGCGTTTAGTGCGTTTGTTATCGAGCTCTTTTGCGTGATCAGCAAGTATTTGATGAATCGGTTCTGGTAACTTTGCGCCATAACCGAAGGTTTTTGTTTTTTCGAGTAATATTGTAGTAACAATACCAGCGATGAATACAGGCATAGTAACAGGCAACATACGCAAGAAAAACTCCCCAAATTGCCAGCTTGCTCGTTCTGCAATAATAAGATTTTGTGGTTCACCCACCATAGTACAGACTCCACCAAGCGCGGTACCAATCGAAGCATGCATTAATAAGTTACGTAAAAAAGCTCGAAATTCTTCAAGTTCCTGACGATTAACTGGGCGTACTTGGTTATCATCGTTAATGTCATGTTCACTAGTGGAGTCTTTCCCTGAGGCGACTTTATGGTAAATACTGTAAAAGCCCATAGCGACAGCTATGACCACCGCCATTACTGTAAGTGCGTCTAAAAAAGCAGAAAGAAATGCTGCAGAAATAGTAAATGCTAAGGAAAGTACAGTTTTGCTGCGAACTGATACCACCAAGCGGGTGAAAATATAGAGTAATAAATCTTTCATAAAGTAGATACCTGCGACCATAAAGATCAACAGTAAGATTACATCTACATTTTGAACAATTTCATGCTCTACTTGCCCGGCAGTTGTCATGCCTATAAACAGTGCTTCAATTGCAAGTAAACCACCTGGTTGCAGTGGATAACATTTCAGCGCCATCGCGAGAGTAAAAATAAACTCTAAAACTAATGCCCAACCAGCCATATAGGGATTGATATGAAATAACACAGGGTTAATAGCTAAAAAAGCAATAATTGTGTATTTATACCACTGTGGGGCAGAGCCTAAAAAATTCTTAAAAATTGCATTGAAAACACTCTGTTGCATAGGTGTTCCTTATTATTGTACATTTAAGTATAACTGTTGTTGGTTAAGTTAATTCAGTCTAGCCGTGGTGTAAACAAAAAAGCTATAAACAACATCACGTACCTTTTATCCATTTAATATGCCGCGCTATATTAAGTGTAGCTGAAATAGCGAAATGGGTATTTTTATTCAGTCCGTATAGTGTGCATAATGACGTTAAATGTCTATTACTCTTTGTGGTCAATCCCTTCAATTTAGTATAAAAGAAAGCGACACTGAAAGAGTGATAAATTAGCCTGTATCCATTTTAAAAACGTGGCGAGAGTAGAGGCTTAAGCCTGTCGTCGTGGGTGAATTAATGAAGTGACTTTACTTGTTAGTTTGGCTTCATCTGGTACAATCAGTCAGTTAATCGTTTAAAGTAATGTTATGTGGTAACTCAAGTGGGAATTGAATGAGAATTTTTAAAGCGAAAAGCCCAGCAGGGTTTGCCGAAGAGTACATTGTTGAGTCAATTTGGAATGGTGATTTTCCACCAGGTTCTATTCTTCCCGCTGAGCGAGAGTTATCAGAATTAATCGGTGTTACTCGTACAACCTTACGTGAAGTACTGCAGCGTTTAGCGCGTGATGGTTGGTTAACAATCCAACACGGTAAACCGACTCGAGTAAATAACTTTTGGGAAACCTCAGGACTTAATATTTTAGAGACCTTAGCGCGTCTTGATGAAGATAAAATGCCCGAGTTAACCGACCAGTTACTTTCTGCGCGTACTAATATTAGCGCTATCTATACTCGCGCTGCCATTAAACTAGCACCTGATCGCGTGATAGAAATTCTTTCAAAAAGTGATGAACTTGAAGATAGTGCACAAGCTTTCGCTGATTATGATTATAAAGTACATCATGAGTTGGCTGTTGCAGGTAATAACCGTATTTATGTACTTATTCTTAATGGTTTTAAGGGTTTTTACTCTAAAATTGGCTGTCATTACTTTTCAGATCCAGGCACGCGTCAGTTAGCGCGTCAATTCTATAAAGATTTAACCATACTTGCTGAGAAACGCGAACATGACGGCGCAATTTCAATGATGCGGAAATATGGTCATCAAACAGGTGAGATCTGGCAAAAAATCCGTGGTGATATGCCGGAAAATATCATGGATTAACTCTGCATTTACTGTGTAGTTATATCTATAAGGAGCCTGCATATGCAGGTTTTTTTTCGCTGTTATTAATGACAAACAGCGAGTGATACACTGCGTTCGTATTTTTCGATGAGTGACATCGGAAAATACGATTGTTCTTTTAAGTCTTTAGTCTCTAAAATATTCTGATAATTATGCATGCTAGCCCTTGGTATTTATTTTTTAGATCCCATATTAAAGGCAAGCATTGCGTAAGCAATTAAAAGCAAACTCAAATATTTGGAGAATAAAATGGGTGTATTAGTAGGCCGCCAGGCACCAGACTTTACCGCTGCAGCAGTACTAGGTAACGGCGAGATCGTAGATAGCTACAATCTTCACGAAACAATCAAAGGTAAAAAAGCAGTCATCTTCTTTTACCCATTAGATTTCACTTTCGTATGTCCTTCTGAACTAATTGCTTTTGACAAGCGTTATGAAGAATTCCAAAAGCGTGGCGTAGAAGTAATTGGTGTTTCAATCGATTCACAATTCTCACACAACGCATGGCGTAACACTGCTGTTGCAGACGGCGGTATCGGTGCAGTTAAATACGCACTAGTTGCAGATGTTAAGCACGAAATCTGTAAAGCATACGATGTTGAGCATCCAGAAGCGGGCGTTGCATTTCGTGGTTCATTCTTAATTGATGAAGAAGGTAATGTACGTCATCAAGTAGTAAATGACTTACCACTAGGTCGTAACATCGACGAAATGCTTCGTATGGTTGACGCTCTAGCGTTTCACACTGAGCACGGTGAAGTATGTCCAGCTGGTTGGACTGAAGGTAAAAAAGGTATGGATGCAAGCCCAGCAGGCGTTGCTAAGTTCCTTTCAGAAAACGAAAGCGACCTATAATTTAGGCCTTTGTTTTAGAATATGAAAAACCCGCCAATTTGGCGGGTTTTTTATTTAGGGTAGTCGCTAGAAAGCGAATGACACTTTGGTGTAGATATAACGTCCGCGAGGGTTGTGAACCGCGGAAGCATAACCGTATAAATCACCATCACCATCACCAATTGCAAATGGTGGCTCTTCATCAAATAGGTTATTTACGCCAATCGAGATCTTGGTCGATTCGGTAATACGATAAGCCGTTTGTAAATCAACTAAGACTTGTGAATCAACCATTCTTGACGTGTTGCTATCAAAATCGAGGGTGCCATCAAAATCAATATCAGGCGTATCTTCAAACTCACCCACATAGCTGATATTTACATTAGTATTGAATTCACCAAGCTCCCAATTAGTTGAGAACATCCAGCGGTGTTCAGGGTAACCATATTCACCAGTATAATCGCGACCGTCTTTTTCAAACTTGTCTTGATAGGACCATTCTAAGTTGAACTTAAGTAAACCAAGATCATCCAAGGAGTGATTATAATTTGCTGAGAAATCAACACCAGACACTTCCTGCGAAGAGACATTTTTAAAAGTGCTATGAATTTTTTGGATAACACCAAGGGTTTCGCTTCCGGCTGGGGCTAGGCGAACACAAATCGTACTGTTTTGGTTGTTACATTCTGCGTCATAAATTGGGCCGAATGCTTGTTCATCAATTTTGTTATCTTGAGTAATACTCCATACATCAATACTAAAGCCAAGTTCAGCCATAGGAGCCCAAATAAAACCAACGTTCCATGATTCAGATTCTTCAGCTTGTAAATCAGGGTTACCAGCAAATTGGATATTGTAATCAAGAGCTTTACAATCAAGACCTGTAGCACTACAGCGGTAATTATCAATAAAGAATTGACTTTTCTCTGATGGACCTAGACCTATTTGTGCTAGTGAAGGTGCTCTAAAACCTTGTGCCCAAGAGCCGCGAACAGTAATTTCATCAGTAGGTGCCCAGCGCAGCGCTACTTTAGGATTGGTTGTGGTACCAAAGTCACTGTAATCATCGTAACGACCTGCAAGTTGTAATTCTAAGCTATCAGCTAATGGGATTGAGAATTCAACATAGGCAGCGTATTGGTCCCGCTCAGCGGCAGCAGAAACGGACTCAGTACCAAAAATTAAACCTCGCTGAAATTGATCATCAGGGGTATCACTGACATCCTCTTCACGGTACTCAATACCAGCCGCCATCATCACGACATTGTCACCAAAACTAAACGCTTCGCCAGTGATGTTGGCATCAAAAGAGGTCATATGTGATTCACCACGACGAACTAGGCTGGTTGAAATACGTTCAATGACTGCAGGATCATTATAAGTGCCGCCAAATGGGTTGTAGTTGCCGGCATCTATTTCTTGCTGTAAAAAATCAGTTCTTACCCAGCCTTGAGTACGATCACCGGTTTGCATTGATTTACTACGGCCTTTTTGTACAGCGGCTTCCCAGCTCCAATCGCTAATTTCACCACGTAGACCGGCAACAAATCGCAAAGTGTCTGACTCAATATCCCATTGACGGGCACCCGCATCAACAGTTCTATAGTAGTTGATAATTACTTCTTGATTGAAAGGATTATTTGGATGATTCCCTGGGACTGTTAAACCTGCATCTTTATCTAATGGTGTTGGAGCACCTGCGGCAATTGAATTGTTGTGTTGAACAGCCATTTCCATAAAGGCAGTAATACCATTATCAAAGTTATATTCAAACTGAGAAATCGCGCCAACGCGTTCAGAAGCTGGGGCAATATAGCCATAGGGTCCATAATCAAACACACAACTATCGCTACCACTAATTTGATCTGCAGGACAACTTGGATCTGGAGTTTGGACGCCATTCACGCCAAATGTACCTGGAAAGCCACGAGATGAACGGAAATCTTCACCACCATTCGCGGTTTGATTAGCAGTGCCTAAGCGGCCCATTTCATCTGATGATAAAGAGGTGTTTTTAAAGTAATCGATGATCACAGACGCACTGCTTTTTTCGTTTGAGGTACCCCAAACTATGCTTGCTGAGGTTTCTTCATAGTTAGGGCCGTCAGTACCACCATAACCTAAATTAACTTCTAAACCATCGATGTCTTTTTTCAAAATAATATTCACCACACCTGCAACGGCATCGGAACCATAAATTGCAGAGGCACCATCTTTAAGAATATCAATACGTTCGATAGCAGAGACCGGAATACTGTTAATATCAACAAATGAGTTAGTGATACTCTCCGCAAATGCGCTTATAGCTACTCGACGGCCATTAATTAATACAAGTGTTGCATCAGCGCCTAAACCTCGTAGCGATACCGCTGCAGAGCCGTTAGCGGTCGAATCCTGATTATTACCGCGAGTAGAAAAAGTACCATTACCAGCAGCAGGCATTCTTTCCAGTAATTGTTGTAAGTTGTCATAGCCCATATTATCGATATCGGCGCGACTAATTGATTGTA
Source organism: Pseudoalteromonas sp. SG43-6 (assembly GCF_014164365.1). Classification (NCBI taxonomy): domain Bacteria; kingdom Pseudomonadati; phylum Pseudomonadota; class Gammaproteobacteria; order Alteromonadales; family Pseudoalteromonadaceae; genus Pseudoalteromonas; species Pseudoalteromonas sp. SG43-6. The sequence continues at coordinate 39,230 of NZ_JACJEZ010000006.1, read as the reverse complement.
CTGGGGAAGGGCCTTCAATATCTGTTCGCTTTATTCTAGAACCCGTCACTTCAATACGTTCAACTTTTTTTGCTTCGTCCGCAGCAAATGATTGAGAAGTATAACCCGCTGTTGAAAGTGCAAGTGTTACACAAGCGATTAGCTTAGGTTTAAATGGGAGTATGTTCTTCATCCTTAAATCCTTGTTATAATGTTAATTTTATCTGGTCAAATGAACCACACACATCAATACCATGTAACAGGTTTGTTATCAAATTGAATTGTAAAGAGGTGTACTATATTTGATACAGTTAGAAGGATTTAAGGGATATAAATAAAAACGCCTAACTGGGTTAGGCGTTTTTGAGGTTGTTTAGATAGATTAAACTTTGTGCTTCATTAACCGTTCTTTTTCGCGAGACCAGTCTTTGTTTTTACCGTCTTCACGTTTGTCATGCATTTTTTTACCTTTACCAAGGTGGAACTCAAGTTTCACCCAGCATTTTTTCCAATACATGGCAGTGGCGATTAATGAATAGCCATCGCGCTCAGTCGCACCGACTAAGCGATCTAGCTCGCGTCTGCTTAATAATAACTTGCGATAACGTAATGGATCGCAAATAACATGGGTTGAAGCACTATTGAGAGGCTGTATTTGACTGCCAAGCAAAAACGCTTCGCCATTTTTAAGGTGAATGTATGTTTCAGAGATGTTTACTTTACCAGCTCGGATACTTTTTACTTCCCAGCCTTGTAGTTCAACACCAGCCTCAAACTTGTCGTGTAAAAAATACTCATGACGCGCCTTTTTATTTAGCGCGATAGTATTACTTGTCGATTTAGATGAATTTTTCTTAGCCATAGTGGCCCATATTATACGTAAAGCTCTGCTTTTTACATCGATTTTTTATTTTTGCTAATAAAAAAGTGTTTGTAAATAAAGCGCCATGAAAGTTTGGGGAAAAACGCAAAGCTTGCTAAAATTCGCCCACACAGTTGGGAGTGAGTATGCCACAAATAGAAAAAAGTGCGCTAGTAATGTATAGCAGCAAAGAAATGTTTGATTTAGTCAATGATGTGGATGCTTATCCTGAATTTTTACCCCATTGCTCGGATGCAAAAATTATTGCACAGCAAGGTAATACCATGACGGCAAGTTTGGAAATTTCCAAAGCGGGTATAAAAAAATGGTTTACTACTGAAAACACCTTTTTAGATGACAATACAGTAACATTGCGCTTAGTTGATGGGCCATTTAAAGCCTTGCAAGGGCGTTGGCATTTTCAAGTGTTGGATGACAATGCATGTAAAGTTCAGCTACAGCTTGAGTTTGAATTTGCGAGTAAATTAATTGAACTTGCGTTTGGGCGCGTATTTAACGATGTTGCAAAAAACATGGTGAATGCATTTACTCAACGCGCTAAACAGGTATATGGACTGCGATGATGATAAAAGTTGAAGTTGTGTATGCATTACCTACCACGGCAACGTGTTTGCTTGTTGAAGTACCAGTTGGTACAACGGCAGAAAATGCCGTGATGCAATCAGGTATCCTCGCTAAGTGCCCTGAAATTGATGGCTTAGCATTAACCTTAGGAATATGGAACCGTACCTGCAAGCTTACGCAAGTGCTTGAGGATGGCGATAGAATTGAAATTTACCGTCCTTTAATTGCTGATCCTAAAGACGCACGACGAAAACGTGCAGAAAAAGCTAAAGACGAAGGTCGTGCTAATAAAATTACAGGTGGGCGACCGCTTGATAAAGCTAAATAATAGCTCAAACAAAAAAGGTTAGCTGTTGCTAACCTTTTCGTAATTTACTGAACTGGAGCGTTATTGCTCAAGCGGTGTATTAAACTCTGCGGGTTGTTCATAGTCACCACTGAGCGATACCAATTTTTCATTTTCAAAATTAATAGTCAGTGATTTACGTTGTTCGTTATCACGGCCAAGGTTAAAAGAATATAAGTAATGCCACGTGTTTTTATCGAAAGCGTCTTCTGCAACAGGTTTACCTAATACATAAAGAACTTGCTCACGGGTCATATTGATACGAAGCTTGTCAACATCGGTTTGTTCTAAAAAGTTACCTTGTGGGATGTTGATACGATAAACCCAGCTAGAACAACCGGCGGTTGCACTTAAGGTCAGAGCAACGATAAACCAAAGAGAAAAAGTTTTTAACGACTGCATTGTTTGTTTGGATCCTTATTTTTTATAAACTGCATGATACCGATTAGTCACCTAAGGTAAAACCCTTTTGAGTAATTGTTTGTGACTTAATTTTTACTATCGATGTTTGGAGCGTAATTTTGACCTCTGAGTCCGCAAAAAGTTTAACTACTACTGAAAATACTATGACAACTAAGATTTCCACGTGGTCACTTTATATTGTACAAACACGTTTAGGGCATTGGTACACTGGGATCAGCACGGATGTGGCAAAACGATTTGCCGCACATCAAGCGGGCAAAGGGGCTAAAAACTTAAAGGGGAAGGGGCCACTGACTTTAATATATCAATGTGAAGTCGGTTCTCGCAGTGAAGCCACCAAGCTTGAGATAAAAATTAAACGCTTAAGTAAGGCACAAAAGCGAGTGTTTGTTAGCTCTGGGATTTTGCTAACCTGAATTTAGTTTAAAATATATTTACTATCTACAATTTAGCTCAAAGAGTGTTTATATCATTTATATCAAGTTGGCTAATAAATACGGCAATATAATTAACAGCATCAATATAAAGTGCTTGGTCAATATTACTTAGTAGGTCGGAACTTTTATGATGGTGGGGGTCATGACCCATACCAAAGTAAATATAAGCAATTCCGGCTTTAGCAAACGCATAATGGTCGCTTGCTCGGCGCCAATCAATACTATCTCCGAGGGTCATTCTGTTCATTGTGGTTGATGAACTAGCTACTTTTATCTTTAAATTATGCTCAGGCACCTGCTGTAGTTGTGCTTGTAAAGCACTGCGTTGTGCATGTGAGACAAAGGCATATAAGATTTTTTTTGGCGGCTTTACTGCTAACATATCCAAATTAATATTTAGCACGGTTACGCTGTCGTCGATTTGCAATTGACTAACAAAATATTCAGCTCCATGTAAACCATTTTCCTCTGCGTCAGTAGCAACAAAACTAAGTTGGAAAGGCAGATTTGTGTGTGCGAAGCGTTGCGCTAGGAATAACAAGGCACTGACGCCACTGGCATTATCGTTTGCGCCTGCATATAAAGTGTTACCACGCATACCTAAGTGATCATAATGAGCGGTAATTACCAAATGAGTCTTGACTAAGTGCGGTGGTTTTAAAGTCGCAACTACATTTTGCCCCGTTGCTTTTGAAGACCAGCCATGGCTGTAACTAAACGGCTGTAATTGTGTATTGTAACCGAGCGTTTGCAGTCGCGTACTAATGTATTGGGCACTGGTATGCGCGCCGTCGGTATTGGTTTTTCTACCGCTTAGAGCCGTAGAGCTCAGATGCCTCAGATCATCAATCAGCTGTTGCTGCGCGCTGCTATTACTTTGGCACAATGTTGAAAAGCTGAGGCTCAATAGCAAAATAAAATAGTTAATGATTAATTACTCGCGCGGTCATGTCACTTAGTGCCTGTAATTTATTTTGATAACGTTGCTTATCATGGTCAAAATCGGCATGTTTATTAGCCAAACGTAATTGGCGATACGCTTGCTTAAAATCACCTAACTGATAATACGTGCGGGCAAGACCAAAGTAGCTATCATGAATATTATCATCAATTCTTTTTGCTTTATTGAAATGCTTGATGGCATCTTGATAGTTTTGTTCAAGGTATGCGTTATTTCCTAATGACACATGATAATACGGATTACTTTGGCGCTTCAAATCAAGTTTAGATAAAATCTTGTCGGCCAGCTCAGGACGGTCGGTGAGTTGATACAGTAAAGCTAAGTTGCCCAGTGCTGTATTGTTGTCGTTATTAAGCAGCAAAGCATAATTATAGGCTAATTCGGCGTTATCATACTGAGAATCAAGGCGAAGTAATACGGCTAAGTTACCCCATGCAGCAGAGTAATATTTATCTGCTTTTGTTGCCGCTAAAAAGTAGCTATAGGCTAAATCATAATTTTGATTGAGCATTGCCGCTGCCCCTTTATTGTTATAAAACATCGCGGTAATTCGTTGTTTGCTGATGGGGGTCGTCTGAAATTTCTCGCCTCGCGAGTTCGGATCAAAATCAATCACTAATGAGGTTTTTGCGTCATACACATAAGTCACATTAGTGTGGTTATTACGACGCTGTGTGACGATCAAATTAATATGCCCAGTCAATAAGTTATAGCCTTTATTTAGCGCCCAATACTCAGGAATATGAACCGTTTGAAATTGCCCCTGCATGCCTAAATATTCCGCGATACTATAGGCCAAAATCGATAATGATAAACAGTTAGCATTTAAATCTCGGTAGGCTTGATTGGCGGTTAGGGTAGCCCCTGCTTGATATAGTAAGGATGCATCGCCATTTTCTAACAAAAAGTTTAGTAATTTTCGAGTTGTGTTTAAATTGCGTTTAGTACTTGGAAAGGCTGCATCGAGTTGTTGTGTTATTGTATCGCTTAAGGTAAAAATCTGTTCACTACTTTCTACCGGGTAAAGCGTGAAAGATTGGTTTTCAGTCACTGGTGGCGGGATGAGTATTGGTTGATTACTCACACTGGTACAGGCAGAGATACTAAAAAGCAGCACAATGACTGCTAGCTTATAAAGCCGCGTTAATATTGTCATAATCATACCCCAACTAATTACTGACTTATTAAGTTTAGTCTGTTTTTTAGTCGGGGTAGATGTTAAATGTTACAAACTGTGTCAGCGCTTTTCAAAGGTGGCGACTAAACTTGCTAAGGTTTGTGCGCTGGTTGCAAGTCCTTTGATCGCCTGCTCGGTATCAATTTGTTCTCGCATTGCCATATCGCTGATCTCACTAATTTGTTCAATATTGCGGCCGACGTCAGCAACCACGCTACTTTGCTCCTCAGTAGCTGTAGCAATCAAGGTTGCCATATCATTAATTTCATTAGCGGTATTGGTAATGGCATCAAGCAACTGCACAGAGCTTTGCATTGTTGCTACGCTGTGTTGAGCTTTATCTTTGGACTGGGCAATATGTTCAACCACATTGGTAGCTGTTTTCGCGAGCTCTTCAATCATTGATTGAATTTCAGTCGTTGATTGTGACGTACGGTTGGCTAAGGCTCGTACTTCATCCGCAACCACGGCAAAGCCGCGGCCATGTTCACCAGCACGTGCTGATTCAATTGCTGCATTTAGTGCTAATAAATTGGTTTGCTCTGAAATACCACGAATAGAGTCAACAATACTGGCAATAGTCTGGGTTTTATTGGCAAGCTCAGTCACTTGTCTCGCAATTGTGTCAATATCACTGGCTAATGCGGTAATACTCTGTTGGCTTTGCACTACTTGCTGGTGGCTCTGTAATGTATTCGCTTTACTATCTTCGGTCAGTTTTGCGGCAGTTGCGGCGCTGTGGGCAATTTCTTGCACTGTCGCGCCCATTTCGTTGATTGCTGCTGCAACAGAGATAGTCTGCTCTTTTTGGTTGTCCATTGCCTGTGAGTTATGCTTGGCTTGAGTAAATACCTGATCTGAGCTTTGACGAATTTTTAAACTTTCGTGGGAGACTTGCGCAATGGCGGTTTCAATTTTATCAATGAATTGGTTAAAACCATTCGTTAATGCTGATAGCTCAGGCTGGTCACTGTGAGGTAAACGGTAAGCTAGATTGGCATCACCAGATCCTAAACGAGTAAATAACTCTGCCATTTTTGATAGCGGTGAAGCTAACGAACGAGCCAGTAAAAAACTAACGATACATGCCAACAGCGCAATTGCGATAGCAAAACTTAAAATTTGCCATTGTAAAGTGGTGATCCCGGCAAACACTTCTGCTTTTGGTACTTGTGCAACCACATAGAGTTGAGTGTTTTTAATCGGACTCGCCGCTAGGAAAAAAGTGTCGCCATTGAGTTCGACTTCTTGCAAGTTAAATTCATTGCTTGTTAATAATTGACCACTTACTTGATGACCATACAAGCTATCTAGATTTGTTTTTTCTACTTTATTAACGTCTTGATGGAGTTTAATTACGCCTTTATCGTCAGTGATAAATACAAAACCGGTTTGCTCGATAGTAAATTTATTTAGCAGTGCCTGCATATCATCAATACTTTTTGCCAGTCCAGTTAAGCCGATGCCATTGATCTGTTGATGATTTACAAACATTTTTGTGTCGCCATTAGGCTCTTGATATAAGCTAATAGAGTAAGCTTGATTGGCGTTTTTAAAATCAAAAAACCAGCCATCTTGCTGCCTATCTAATACTCTTAAAAAGCCATCTTGATTCCAGTACTGCGCGGTATCGCGATTTGCCCATGATGCGGTTGCTAAGCCGTATTGTTTTACCAGACGATTTAATTCTTTGATTAAAACTTCATCATTGTTATCACGACTATTTGCCCACGCGAGTATAAAATGATTACTTGATACTTGTTCGGCCGCACTAAGCAATTCATTTATTTCTAAGCTGATATAGTTATTAATTGCGTGTAGTTTACTGGGCAACTCAGATTGTATCATCCGTTGTTCGATAATGGTTTTGGCGGATAACAGCGCCGTAATGCCAATTAAGCTGGCAACTGACAGGGCAATAGCGATCCCTAAAATAGTGATCTTACGCGTGATACTAAGAGTTTTATACGACATTGTGGGTACTGAATTTACAAATTATGCGGGTATTTTAGCATGTTTTTTTCATGCAGTTCATCATCTATTAGAGTAAGTACTCAGTTTGTAATTTACTCTAAGATGTATTTTGACAAAGTAAATAAAATGAAAAAGCCCACTGCGTTTAGCATGTGGGCTTGGTTTCTAACAAGCGAAATTGTTACTTTCCAGGGTTAAACAATTTTCTTCATTGCTGACATGTAGCCACGCAATTTGGTACCAATGATTTCAACAGGGTGCTCACGCAGCGACTTGTTGATTGCAATTAGTGTTTGGTTATCAACATGATTACAGCGCTCGCCTAAGCCTCTACCAATCACATCAGTATCGATGTTTTGCATAAAGTCTTGTAACAGTGGCAAACATGCGTGATTGTATAAGTAGCAACCATACTCTGCAGTATCGGAGATCGTGCGGTTCATTTCGAATAATTTTTTACGTGCAATGGTATTGGCAATTAATGGCGTTTCATGTAGCGATTCATAATATGCTGACTCAGCTATAATACCCGCTGCAGTCATGGTCTCAAACGCTAATTCTACACCGGCTTTCACCATTGCAACCATCAATATACCGTTATCAAAAAACTCTTGTTCGGTGATTTCAACATCACCGGCAGGGGTTTTTTCAAAATTTGTTTCAGCTGTTTCTGCACGCCATTTCAAAAGGTTTGCATCATCATTCGCCCAATCTTCCATCATTACACGAGAGAACGTGCCATCGATGATGTCGTCTTGGTGTTTATTGTAAAGCGGGCGCATGATTACTTTTAATTCTTCACTTAATTCAAACGCTTTTACTTTCGCTGGGTTTGATAAACGGTCAAGCATATTTGTAACGCCGCCGTATTTAAGTGCTTCAGTAACAACTTCCCAACCGTATTGAATTAGTTTTGATGCGTAACCGGCATCTATACCTTTTTCGATCATCTTATCAAAACATAAAATTGAGCCTGTCTGTAACATGCCGCAAAGAATTGTTTGCTCACCCATTAGGTCTGATTTTACTTCAGCAATAAATGAAGACTTTAATACCCCAGCGCGATGACCGCCAGTACCCGCTGCATAAGCTTTAGCCTGGGCTAGACCATGTCCCTGAGGATCATTTTCTGGGTGAACAGCAATAAGAGTTGGGACACCAAAACCGCGTTTATACTCTTCACGAACCTCAGAGCCTGGGCACTTAGGTGCAACCATGATTACAGTGATATCATCACGTACTTGCATACCTTCTTCAACAATGTTGAAGCCATGAGAATAAGCAAGCGTAGAGCCTTGTTTCATCATCGGCATGATTGCGTTTACAACCGCAGTATGCTGTTTATCAGGTGTTAGGTTTAACACAACATCAGCAGTAGGGATCAATTCTTCGTAAGTACCTACAGTAAAACCATTTTCTGACGCATTAAGAAATGATTGACGACGTTCGCTGATTGCAGAATCACGCAATGTGTAGGCAACATCTAAACCTGAATCTCGTAAGTTCAGTCCTTGGTTTAAACCTTGTGCACCACACCCAACAATAACAAGTTTTTTGCCTTTAAGTGCTTCAACACCATCGGCAAATTCAGCCGGATCCATAAATTCACATTGTGCTAGTTGTGCTAACTGCTCGCGTAAGGGAAGAGTATTAAAATAATTCGCCATTGTTAGTATCCTATAAATTTCGTATTTGTTAGATGCAAGCGCTTGCTGCTTTGCTTAAAGTCACCATAAGGAATTTTTACCCTTGCGTAAAATGATATATTTGCATTAAAGTATTTCAAAAAATGAAATGCTTTAATTAATAACCGCTAACTATTGGGATCACTATGGACCATAAACGATTACATTACTTTCTGGCACTTGCCAAAACCTTACATTTTGCCCGTGCCAGCGAGTTATGCCACATAAGTGCTCCCACCTTAAGTCGCAATATTAAACAGTTAGAGGATGAAGTTGGAGTCGCATTATTCAGTCGCGATAATCGCAGTGTAAAGTTAACAGCTGAAGGAGAATCGTTTATCGACTATGCAACGGCTACGTTAGCTAATTGGCAGCGTTTTCGAGCAAATGTACAAAATCCTGAGCAAACTATTTACGGTAAAGTAAGCATTTACTGTTCAGTAACGGCCTCTTATAGTTTTTTGCATCAACTATTAGAGCAACTGCGTTTGCAACATCAACATATAGAAATAAAGCTTAATACTGGCGATCCCGCAGTGGCAATAAACCGTGTGCTTGACGGACACGAAGCCATGGCAATTGCCGCAAAGCCTGATAAATTACCGACGCAAATTGCATTTGCCAGTATTGGTTATTCATCCTTGGTATTTATCGCGCCACGTATTCCGTCGTTGCTCACTGAAAAACTGGCCCAGTTTGGCGATAAGATAGATTGGTCTGAGCTTGAGTTTATAGTGCCAGAGCAAGGTTTTACTCGTCAAAGGTTAGAGCTGTGGTGGCGTAAGCACGGTATTAATGCAAAGATCTATGCGCAAGTAGCGGGGCATGAAGCTATGGTGTCAATGGTGAGTTTAGGGCTAGGCATTGCCATGGTGCCAAAAATTGTTTTAGATAATAGCCCATTAAAAGATCGCGTTCAGGTGATCAGTGATCAAAAAGAGGCCCCTGCCGGGTTTGAGATTGGTTTGGCAGTATTACGTAAAGAGTTACCAGATGCCGCGTTAAATGCATTATGGGAGATTGCTCAATCACTGAAAAACGTTAATAGCTTAGCTCCTTAGCCGAGTCTAAATACGCAGATGTAAAGTTTATTTACCTTGAATCGTTCCATATGTATCAAAAGTGTGAATGATTGTAATCGTCTAGGGATTAGTTATTAATACCTTGCTATGATAACGATATTGGGTTGTCTCTTTTGGCATAAATAACAACAATGAAGTCGATAGTTAATATTCTTACTGCGCTTTGCATCTCTGTATGGCTTACAGTACCTTGTTTTGCACAGCCATCAGAAATTGAGCCTGTGCAGGATATAACAACAGGGCAGTGGCACTTGAGCCTTAACACGGGATTAGGAGTCATAACAAATCCATTAGCTGGTGGAGGTGATTTACCATTAGTGTTGATCCCAGATATAGCTTATTACGGTGAACAGTTCTTTTTTGATAATGGTCGCTTAGGCTATAGCCTGATACAAGACTCCCCACATACCTTTAATCTAGTCACTGAGTTTAATTCGGAAACTCGTTTTTTTGTTGATTGGCATCCAAGTAACATTTTTGCATTAAGATCAGAAAGTTCATTTACGAACAGTGAAAATGAACTTCAAATCCAACAACCTAGTCTAGATATCCGTGAGCTTAATAAACGTAAATGGGCACTCGATGCTGGCCTGAGTTACCATTATAGCTATCAGCAGCATGTATTTTCCGTGCAGGCATTAGCTGATGTATCCGGAGTGTATGACGGGTGGCGAAGTGCACTGCAGTGGCAAATGCACAAGAACATTGGTGAGTTACAGATTAAGCCGACTATTGGCATCTGGTATAAATCGGCAGCACTGAATACATATTTTTATGGCGTAACAGAAAAAGAGTCTCCAGTTCGTGCAATTGAGGTTGGCAGTAGTTGGCAGCCTTATGCTAAAATAGATGCCCGCTGGCCCTTAAATGGAGCCAACTCATTGCGTTTTCATCTGGCTTATTATGATTATTCCGCCTTAGCTGACGACAGTCCGCTGTTTGAACAAACGTATTCTCTGACTGCCTTTATAGGGTTTGATCATATTTTTTAATATGAAGTATTTACAACTTGGTGCGTGCGTCATTTTTTTGTTGGTATGGCCAAAGTTAGCTGCCGCAAAAAAAGATATATTAACAGTTACTCCAAAAGTCTGTGTGGTTTCCGAACAACAAGACTTTTGCGATGTTGATGTAAAATTTGCTTTAAATATGCCCCATAAAATGGACGTTTGTTTATACAGCGAAGATCAACAACTGCAATGTTGGCAACAGGTTACCTTAGAAGAATTCAATCATAAAGCGCGTGTTCAGGTTGAAACCATATACTCCCTAGTCAATCCTCACACGGATGAATTACTGGCGACAACACGCATTGAAGTACAGAGCACTCGCGCTAAAACAACTCGGCGCCGATTACGTTCTCCGTGGAGCTTTTTTTAATCTTGGAGCTGCAAATGGCAAAGATCTTACTTGTAGAAGATGATTTAGGGTTACAGCAATTAACCCGTGACTATCTTGAAAATAATGGCCTTGAAGTGGCGGTGCTAGACCGTGGCGATGAAGTGTTTAGTTACCTTGAAAACAATCCGGTTGATTTGATGATCCTCGATGTAATGCTGCCAGGTAAAGATGGCTTTAGTGTTTGTCGTCAAGTGAGAGATAAATTTAGCTTACCAATATTAATGTTGACCGCCAAAGGTGAAGACTTTGATCAAGTCATTGGTTTGGAACTTGGTGCCGATGATTATGTTATTAAGCCAGCTGAGCCAAGAGTATTGCTTGCCCGTATTAATGCGCTATTACGCCGTGGCCAAGCATCAGTAAAAGCGCCAGAGGAATTACAATTTGGCGATTTATGTATTGATAAAACCAGCCGTATTGTTCGCTTAAAGAATAACGAAATCACCCTCACTTCCCATGAATTTGAATTACTGTGGTTATTAGCTTCAAATTCCGGTGAAGTACTAAGTCGTGAACATGTTCATCAACACATGATTGGTCGCCAATATGATGGATTAGACCGCACCGTAGATGTACGTGTATCTCGGATCCGTAAAAAATTAGGTGATAACAGCGATAAACCATACCGTATTAAAACCGTTTGGGGACAAGGCTACTTATTTGTCTCCGATGCATGGGGTATGTAACTATTAATGGGGAAGCTATTTGCAAGTTTATATGTGTATATTATAGTTTCCCTGTTTTTAGTCAGTGGGGTAATTGAACAACTTTGGCCCTATGAAGACAGTCAACAACAAATTGCGCTCGATGATGAGTTTGGTCAATCCCTATGGCTATTAGCGCAAACCCCGCAAGGACTTACTAAAATAGCCACTCGCTTTCAAAGTGAAATAGTACAAAAACAAGACCTAATGTTGCCCGCACAACAACAACAAGAACTTAACCTACATAATTATATTTATCTATTTGATCAACAACAGCGAGCTATCTGGTATATCGTTGTTGATAATGAGCAATTATTGCAAGTGGGTCCAATTACCGTTTCTGCGCCAGTATTCTCATCCGTTTGGCCTTATCTATTATTATTGTGTGTCGTTGGGATCCCTGTTGGCTTATGGAGTTTTTTACTGTGGCGTGATTTTGCTAAGTTGCGACTGGCCTGTGAAGCCGTTGGTGGATCACAAGACTTTGAGCTGAGCGCCACCTCGAAATCATTCTTTTTACCAATTACCGACACCTTAAGTGCTATGCAGCAGCGTATTCAGCATTTATTAACCGCTCAACAAGAACTTACATCGTCGGTATCGCATGAGTTTAGAACGCCACTGGCACGTTTAAAATTTGCGTTGGCAATGCTTGAGGATAAAGTAGCTGACGAAAAAGCCTTTGAATATATCGATAACATGCAATTAGATATTGTGGAGTTAGAGTCGTTAGTTAAAGAAATGCTTGATTATGCTCGCCTTGATAGCCAACAACCTAATCTTACGGTGCAAACATGTAACTTAGTGCAGCTAGTAGAAAGTGTTGTCACTAAACTTGATTTTGCTACGCAAATAAAACTCAATATGCAATTACCAGCTTTATGCAGTTACACTTGTGACAGTCACTTTATCGCCCGCAGTATCCAAAACTTAGTAGGCAATGCGTTGAAATATGCTCGTCACGAAGTGCGAATTAGCTTAGTTGAAAATACTGGGCAGTTAATTTTATCGGTCGAAGACGATGGCCCTGGCATTGAACAATCACAATGGGATGCAGTGTTTAAACCTTTTGCCCGACTTGATAAAAGTCGCGATAAAAAGACTGGAGGCTTTGGGCTTGGTTTAGCCATTGTGGCAAAAATAGTGTCTTGGCACCAAGGCAGCTGTTCGATATCGAATTCAGAATTAGGTGGCGCCAAATTTACAATCTATTTGCCTAAGTAACCAGAGTTCAGGGTAAGTAACTCCTTTTCTATTGCTATATCTGTGGCTAAATTGATACTCAAAAAAAAAGCGCCTAATAGGCGCTTTTCTGCGGTTAAAACCAAAATCAACAAGTAGCAAAAGAGTAGACTTCACTTTGCTAAGTAAGTTCCATTATTTATTACTTTTAATTTATTTATGTGTTTTTAAAAGCGGCATGAGCATCTGCTCCAAGCCATTGAGTTTAACTTCATACATCATTGCTAATTGAGCACCGAGTGTGCCGTGAGGAAATCCTTGCTGCTTAAACCAGACTAAGTATGGTTCTGGTAATAACAGCAAAGGGCGGCCTGCATATTTACCAAATGGCATTTTTGTATTAATCGCTATTTTTAAAAGCTCTGGATCCATGGTTAACTTAGTTTGCTAGGTTATGCGTGAAGTGTATTACAAAAGAGAGAGAGAAAATAGGCTGTGACGGGCAAGAAACAGCCTATTTAATGAGGGAGAGTAGGGCCCTCATAATTACTAATGGATCTGGTATTGATGCTTTTTGGTAAATCCAAGTTGTTTAAGTTTGTTTATAATTGACGGATCATCGATGCGGCTTGGTGTTTCGCTATCACGCAAGAAATGATTTTCCGGCACTTGATATATATCGAGCATTTTTTGAAATAGCACTGCGCGCATTGTTAACGCTGTCATTCCATTTCTTTGTATTTCATCAAGGCGATTTTGAAGTTCAACCAGTTTTGGGTTATTTACATCATCCGCCACTGTCTGAAACTGTGTAGCAAACTTATTTTTCATCTAAAAACCTTATTTAATAGTAAAAGACAAAATGCCGATAAATACGCATACACAAACATGAGAAGGCTTTTTTTGTGCTAAAAATAGATACTTACGTATTACTCAACAAGTGCAGTTTACTCTTTTTTCATGGGTAAATGCCAATCTGGATGTAAAGCTTTGTAAATGCGCTTGACTCTTATTTGGGGACTTCTGCGGGATTGTTTCAGGCGGCTATATATAAGGATATGAAAATTAAATGAAAATAGTTCTCAGTACCTTTTGTGGTACTGAGAACCTTTCTATATTATGGAAATAATTTTTGTTTTACATGCTCAGCGAAGCCGCTACCGGCCTCTAAATAGAAGTTATAAGTAGAGTCAACGCCCATATCTTCTAATTCTTTTTGCTGATCTGGATAGTTAGCAATGGCAGTAACTTGACCTTGGTAACCCGAAGCACGCAATTGCTCTAAAGCAAAAATGTTCTGCATATGTTTCGGCATCGCGAGCATGATCATCTCTACATGGGAGTGATTTACCCTTTGCCAAAAGTCTGGATCGGTTGCATCTGCCAAGAGTGCCTTACGACCTCGTGTAACATGCTTTTCGACCACTTCAGGTTTGATATCTATACCCGCTACAACGCCAGGATGGGTGATGTTAATTGTTTCATATGCACCGGTGCCAATACGACCCATACCAAAAATAACAATCTTGGTGTCATTTAAGTTCACAGGAAGTTCTTCTGCTAAGCGAGTAGGGCTTTCAAAACGCATGAGCCAAGCTTCGATCTTTACATAAATTTCGTTTGAACGTTTATTTAGTGGGGATGCAATGATAAAGGTCATTGATACTGCAATAGCCATAACAGCCAACCACTCAGAGGTGATTAACCCGCTACTGGCAGCAACCATACAGACTATCAAGCCAAATTCGCTGTAGTTAGCTAGACTAAAAGCACTTAATAAAGAAGTACGAGCGCGTAACTTAAAGGCATTCGTTAGTACATAATACAGGGCAACTTTGACTGGTAGCACCAATACAATAATAAGCGCTATAAGTAATGAGTTGAGCGTCAGATCAGCACCTAAACCAATTGTTAAGAAAAACCCAACTAATAAAATTTCTTTTAAATTAAGTAGTGATTTTGCAAGCTCACTGGCTTTTTTATGAGGAGCAAAGATCATACCGATGATCAACGCGCCTAAATCACCTTTCAAGCCTGCAAATTCAAATGCATGATAGCCAACGACAAGTGCAAAGAAAAAGCCAAACAAAGGTAGTAGCTCACCATGTTTAGAACGATTTAACACCCAAAACATGACTGGTCGTAACAATGGCAAGGCAACTAATAGCGCAAAAGCCCAACCGTTGGGGGTTTTACCTGTGCTGATGGCTAAAAAGATCACTGCAAAGATATCTTGCATAACCAAAATACCAATGGCTATTTTGCCGTGAAGGCTTGCCATTTCACCACGTTCTTCAAGTACTTTTACAGCAAAAACTGTGCTAGAAAAGCTAAAAGCAAAACCAACAAGTAACGCACTTTGCCAACTTAGGTCAGCAAATAATGGCAACGAAAGTGCGCCTAAGAACAGCATCAAACTGCAAAAAATAGCGCTACTAATAATAATATGTAAAGAGGCTGGGGCCCAAACTTGTGGCTTAATAAGATGACTAACTTTTAGTTTTAGACCAATACTAAATAGTAATAACGTGATCCCTAAATTAGCAATCGTATTAAGTAGCTCAGTGGTTTTAAAGCCAGATAAGTTCAGTACAAAGCCAGCAATCAAAAAACCGATTAGCGGAGGAAGTTTAAGTTGGTACACGGCAAAGCCACACACAAATGCGACAGCAAAATATAATAGTTCCATAATTCTTAATATCACTTCATTTGGTTACCTAGTGTAGCGAAATATCAGCATTTTTGAAAATCATTCGTGTATATTATGCATATAAATTGCGCGCATAGAGATATACCTGTGTATGAAAAACACTCGTTTAGTTAATTATTCTGCTAAAAACTCAAAAAATAGTTATTTTTTCACTGACAGCAGCTTTTAAATATGGTTAAGATGCAGTAACAAAGGAATTTAAGCGTGATTCAGGTTTAGGTGAATTAAGCTTAAGGAGAAATAGATGTTTAAAAAAATTCTTGCATCAGTCGGTATTGGTGCAGCAACAGTAGATACCGTGCTTGAAACTGAGCATTTACAACCTGGGCAATTATTTAATGCCCAAATAGTGATCACCGCAGGGGATGTTAGCCAAGCGATAACAGGTCTTGATTTAGCATTAATGACGCGCGTAAAAGTGGAAGGTGAAGACGGTGCTTATTTTACCAATCATATTATTGATAAGTGGCGTATAACCGATATTGGTACAATTGAACCTGGTCAACAAAAACACATACCGTTTGAAGCGCGCTTACATTCAGAAACACCGATCACCGAAATCAACGCCGGTTATAACCAATCACATGTGTGGCTTGAAACAGGTTTAGATATTGATTTAGCACTTGATCCTACGGATAAAGATCATCTTCATATTTATCCAAATGATGCCGTAACTACTTTTATGCAAGCGATGGATAAACTGGGTTTTAGCTTGGTAAAAGCGGATGTTGAAAAGGGCTTCTTACGTGCTAGTACGTTTAACTCTGTCTCTGGTTGTTATCAAGAGCTGGAATATAAACCAAATAGCCGTAGCTTGTTCGGTATTCAAGAGATTGAACTATCGTTTGTGCCTGAAGCTCATAAAACTCATGTTTTAATTGAGCTTGACCGTGGTTTTCGTGGTGATGGCTATGTTGACCTGACGATTGAACATGATCACGTTAATCTTTCGCATTTATGTGATCAATTAGAACGTTTGCTTGCCTAGCTATTCAGAGCTCGGTTAGTTAGCTAAGCTTAGTAAATAGCCCTGCATTGACTGGGCTTTTTTATGTTAGGAGTTTTTATGCAATTAACAACAAAACCATTTTCTCAACTGTCTGCGCAGGTACTGTTTACTATCATGCGCACGCGGGTCGATGTATTTGTAGTCGAGCAGCAATGCCCATACCCTGAATTAGACGATATTGATTGCACTGTAACAACTCAGCATCTCTATTGGCTCGAGGCTGAACAATTAGCTGCATACGCACGCTGTTATGAGAAAAATGAGCAGTACAGCGCTATTGGCCGCGTGCTGGTTGAAAAATCACAACGAGGTAAGGGGTTAGCAGCGTTATTGGTTAAAGAGGCGATCCAGTGTTGCTTTACGCACTGGCCGAACAAGGATATATACATTGGCGCGCAAACCTATTTACTCGCGTTTTATCAGTCGCTGGGTTTTCAATGTATTGGCGAGCCTTATTTAGAAGATAATATTGCACATCAAGATATGATTTTAAAAAACCGCTCAGTGTAAAGAGCGGTTTTTTGAGTTAGCCTAATAGTGAGCTGACAAACACTAAACCAATTGCAATTGGGCAAATGAATTTAATATACCATGGCCATATTTTCCAAAATAGGCTGGTAGCAACTTCTGGGCAGCCTTGTTGTATTTCGTTTAATAGTGAGTTGCGATACCAAATCCAGCCGACAAACAAGCAACACATTAAACCAAGAATAGGTTGACCAAATTTAGTTGTGAGCGCAATAACTAAACCAAACAGCGCATTAAAGTTCAGAACTATTGTAAAGCTCACCAATGCTATAATCGTTCCTATTAACCAGGTGGCTTTTACACGGCCAAGATCAAAGCGCTCTACAGCATACGAAACCGGTGCTTCAAGCATTGAAATAGATGATGTCAGAGCAGCTATACTCATCAATGCAAAAAAGGCAAAGCCAACGAATAAGCCAATGGTGCCCATGCCATCAAAAAGAGCGGGTAATACTTGAAATACTAAAGTGTCTTCAGAAAGCAACTCTCCAGTAGCTGAGAATATTTCCACCCCTTGTGCCTGCGCAACGTACATCGCAGGGATAATTAGTAACCCAGCAACAAAAGCAATAAACACATCAATCAGGGTAACGTAGGCGCCAAGTGAAACTAAATTTTCTTTTTTACTAATGTAAGAGCCATAAATGATCATCACACTAGTGCCTAATGACAACGAAAAGAACGCTTGTCCCAGTGCACTAACAAGTAATTCAGGGTCTAAAATAGAGCTGAAATCAGGCACTAAGTAGGCTTTTAGGCCTGTCATAGCGCCTTCTTGCATCATCACATAAACAATCAGTGCAAATAAAATAGTCAGCAATGCGGGCATTAGGCGTTTTGACCATTTTTCAATGCCATTTTCTACTCCGCGGCTAATGATTGCGACAGTAAGAATAATAAATCCAGCAGTAAATATAAGGTTTCTAGAGATTGACTGCTCACTCAACCAAGTTGAAGAGCTCTCACTGCCCACTAAAGTCGCAATGGGCTCTAGAGTGGCACTGATCATCCAACCGGCGACAATGGCATAAAAGCTGAGGATCAGTCCGGCACATATGATACCGCCAAAACCGACCACAAACGCAAAACGTTTTTGGAGCGGGTTATTTGAAATTTTCCGCAATGAACTAACCGCATTGGCTTGACCATGGCGACCAATTGTTAGCTCTGCCATCAGTGCTGGGTAAGCTAAACAAAATGCTAATACAAGGTAAGCAATTAAAAAGGCCGCGCCTCCATTGCTGGCTGTCTGTGTTGGGAAACCCCAGATATTACCAAGACCTACTGCAGATCCTGCTGCGGCCATAATGAATCCAAAACGGGAGCTAAACTCCCCTCTGACTGCGCTCATAATTATTTTTTCTTCTCTATATAGTGACGGCGCTGACAATCTACTGTAAATGTTAAAAAATAAAAAGCTCTTATTTTTAACTGCAGCCGTGAAGAATTAACGCCTGACTGTATTTACAAAACTTAGAATGCCAATGCTGTTAACATTTATAATTTAAGTTGTTGTTATCTAATCATAATGAGGTGATTTATGATAATGTAAACTGTAACATAAAAGTTACAATTGTTCTGGGTTATGTATTTTAAGGGTAAAGCATGCACCCGCTAGCTGCTTACTGCGATTTACGCTTACACTGCCATGATGCCAATCAGCTACTTTAGCTACTATGGCAAGTCCTAGGCCATAACTTTGATCGGCTCGATTGCGATGACTCTGTTCTTGAAAAAAAGGACTAAAAACTTTGTGCCAATTTTGCTCTTCGATACCTGGACCATCATCCTCAACAGTGATTATCAGTGTTTGCTCTTTCATTGATGCTGTGAGAATAATTTTTTGTTTGGCAAAGTCACAGGCATTGCTAAGCAGATTAGTGATTGCGCGTGCTAACCAGTGTAAATCTGCATAAATATGAGAATTATCATGACAGATAAGTTGTAAATCAAGTTGTTGCTGTACTAACTTAGGCTCTAGTTGTTGTATTAGGGTGCTTAGGTAGCTGTTTAACTCAGTGTGTGAGTAGGTCAGTTGGTTGGCTTTTTGCTCAAGCGTGGCAAATGCTAAATAACTTTTCAACATTGATTCCATTTGGTCTAAATCAGCTTCCATACGATTTAAATAATGTTTTATTTTTTCTTCGCTATGACTATCTAGTGCCGCATCTAAGCCAAATCGTAGGCAGGCAATGGGGGTGCGTATATCATGAGATAAACTCGAGGCCATCAGTTTATTTTCATCGAGTAATTTTTCGATCTGGCTTGCCATGCGGTTAAAAGTAAGCTCAACATCTTTAATGTAAGTGAAATGGGATACCCGAATGCGAGCATGTAAGTCGCCACTGGCAAACTTTTTAGCTGCGTCATTAACCACGCCTAGTCGTTTAGCTAATGGTGCAATAATAAACCCCATAAACACACATAACCCAGCGTAAAACATTAAGGTAAGTAACATATCATTTTGTTGATCTTGTTCGTGGGGTTTTTCTAAACGTAATTTAAGATGAAAAGGCGCAAGCAAATCATTACTGTAGAGTAGGTAATACCCTTCTTGATCTTCTAAAATCAGTCCGCCTTCAGCATTGATCTCTTCCAGCAGTGATGGTGGCAGCGCTAAAGATTGCGTGGCTCGATAACTTAATCCCAACGAAAACTGTTGTGCAAGTAAGGCGGTGTAGTCTGCTCTTTGCATGAAGGGTTGGCTGGCAATTTGCTGGCTGAAGCCCATTAAAAGTTTACTTTGAAAGCCAAACTCATCCTGCGAGGTATGAGTTTGCTGACTAAAAGCATCAATTAACCAACCTAATATCACAATCGAGAGCAGGGCACTGGCTAATAAGGAAAGATAAAACTTTTTCATAGCGTTCGCCAGTATACCTTAGCGGCGATCACCAAGCGCTTGCGACGAGTAAATAGCCTCGCCCCCAAATTGTTTTAATTTTTTCAGGTTGCTGGGGATCATCATTAAATTTTTTACGCAGCGCAGAAATGAGCACATCGACACTGCGATCAAGGCCATCATATTCACGGCCCTTGGTTGCTTTGAATACAGCATCTCGCGACACAACTTGCCCTGCGTTACAGGCTAAATAATGCAGTAATAAGTACTCAGCGCTGGATACCCCTTGATCAATATCATTAATAAAAACATTGCGAGATTGTGTATCAATTTTTAAAGAGCCTACCTGAATAATGGTATCATCCGCTTGCGACTCCGAATTATCGTTATTGGCGCGCAGCGCCGCTTTGATCCGCGCTAGTAATGCACGCGGCCTGACCGGTTTCATTATATAATCACTGGCACCGACTTCAAGACCAATCACTTCGTCCATTTCTTCGTCTCGAGCGGTTAGCATAATAATAGGGCTTTGGTAAAATTGACGTAGTTCACGACAGACACTAATACCGTCTTGGCCGGGGAGCATAATGTCGAGTAAAATTAAGTCAGGCTTGAGCTCTTTTACATGACTGACAACTTGGTCGCCTCGCTCACAAATATGAGTTGTGTAGCCTTGCTCAGTTAAATACTCTGCCACCCACTGGGCTAAAGAGCCGTCATCTTCAACAAGTAATATTGTGCCGTAATTATTCATGCTTTATCTCGTTTTAAAAAAGCCGCCAGCGGCGTTTCTTTTGGCGATTTTGATACACCCATTGCAACTGTACTTGTGTTGATGCAATGATCTTACCGGTATCGCTGTTTATTAACTCAAATGAAATGCTTTCAACAGAATCAAAAGCATAATTTAACTTCCCGCTATTTTGTCTAAGCCAGCATTGCATAATATGCTTCGATGTTGCATCACGTAAACAGTAATTACCGATGCTAGTTTGTTGCCAGCTTAACTCAATATCAGCATAGCAGCTGCGTCCTTCTCGCAGTGCAACACAGGTATCGGGCAATGCAATTAAACTACTGTCGTGCGGTTCTTCGCCATCGGCCAATAACGGCTTTGTGTTAAGTAACAGTAATAAAATTACTGTGGTTTTAAAATACATAGCGCACGCCTACCATGGCTTTATGCTGATAATCCTGAGATACAATGGGACTGTTGGAAATTTCATTTGAAAACCAGGTAGATAGCCAGCCACCTAAAAATACCCAGTGTTGATTGAGTGGGTACTCGGCGTGGAATTCAAAAATCATACTCATTGCGGTGTCTGTTTGATAGACCGCACGAGTAGCGGTGGCTTCCTCTGTTGTAATGCCAAAATAGTAATTGGTGAAATCAGCTGAGTAAGCGCTGATACCAACACCGGTGCGAAACTCCCAGTTTTGCCATGGTAAAATATGACTAAAAAAGCTATTTACAACCCAGCCATTATGAGCACTGGAAATGTCATGTAAGTATTCAAAAGAGATTTGTGAGTTTTCAAAGCGGCGGGTAAGGCGTAAGCCAGTATCAAAGTCACTTTTTCGGCTTCGTATTCCTTTAAGTTCTGACACCACTCCACTGCTATAAAAGTCGAGTCCTGTTTCATCAAACCCAGCTTGCATATTAGTGCCAAGAATATCAAGATCCCAATCATACTTATTGATGATGCTATAACCAATAATAATGCCGCCACTGAGTTGGCTATGATCAATATCTAAATAAAAGCGTTCGTAAGAAATAGCAAGGTTAATATCAAGTTCTAGGCCGTCACTGTAAGAATCCATTCCAACTAAATAAGAATCTTCAACATAATAGCCCGCACCCGCGCTCCAATCCCAAGCAAAGCCTGAGGTAGGCTCTAAGGTATTATCAGCATAATAGCGATTGCTGGCATTGCTAGAGGTGCTCCATAAACCCACACTGATCAGTAATAACAGTAGTTTCTGTAGAGTGTGTTGTTTACGTTGCATCCATGATCCAAATAAATTAAGCAGTTGTTAAGTGTATTATATTGTCAAAGAGTTCCTTTGATCTGTAAAAAATTGTAGCCAGTAGTCATTCTGCAGACATGAACTTAGTGTACTTTAATTTTATCGATCAAAATACTACTCAGATAATAGTGCATCATCGGTGTTAGAGCACTCACTTCAGTGCGATTACACGGTCCTTGAAGTTTAGCTAAACTGGTCATTTTAGAAATGGTTTTATAGCTTGGTATACTGACTTCTTGATTGGCACGGGCAAGACGTGCTTGCTCAGTATTTTGTTGATGGATAAAAGTGGCTACTTCAAGCTCATTACTGATCACTTGTTCATCACTGAAGCTGTAAATAAGTGGTTCGCGGTGGAAGCTTGCACTGTCGATTGAGGATTTTCCAAACCACACTACATCACCTGATGCACGATGGATCAGGCGCATGCTAACCTCTGCATTGATGGTTGAGCATTGTTGGATCGGATACAGTTGTATTATTTGCGCAAATAAAGGATACGCTTTATTTGGTGGTTGTATTTGATATTCGGTATCTTCAATAAAGTTGAGCTCTAGCTGGTGTATAGCTAGGGTATAATCACTATTACCTTGATCAACGACACGTAAGTTCATAGTCGTTAATGCATCAGTTATTTGTTTAAATAGGGTATCCGTGACACTTGCTTTATCGGCAATAACTTGCACAGTTTGGTTACGAGTAATTTTATGCGCTGGCAATTGTACTGATTTTACTTTCGGTGAAGCATGTTCGGTTTCATAGGCTACTTGATAGCTTTGGCTTTTTAATTGCGGCTTGAGTGGCATTTCTAAAGGCGCAGCAGGTGGCGGCGCAGTCACACAAGCTGTTGTAATGAAAGTGAAAAAAACTATTGATAAATAACGTATAAACACTGTAAAACCCTTTGAAAGCTCGATAATCGGAATATTGTACGTTAGTCTTAATAAAACTTCATGGTATTATAAAGCTAAGAATGTCTTAATCTAGATAAAAATAATAAAAAATGAAGTCCTTTGTGTCGTTAATCAACTCCTTTTTTTTCGTTATCACGTTAGTGTTATTTCAATCGCAGGTTCATGCCAGCGAGCAACAGTGGCAAGAATTTGTCAATGATTACACACAACATCTCGAACATAAATTAAAAAGCAAAGGGATCCCAGGGGCTGCGTTGTCGATAGTTAATGGCCCTGATGATACGCATATACAAGGGTTTGGGGTAACAAAGCTAAATAAGGGCTTAGCAGTCAATGCCCATACTCGGTTTCGCTTAGCATCGGTATCTAAAACGTTTGCAGGCTCACTCAGTGCAAAGTTAGCCAATGAGGGGAAGTTTTCTTTAGACGACCCTGTCAGTAAATTTATTCCAGCCTTCGCCAATACGGATTACAAAAATAATTTAAAAGTTTTTCACTTACTCAGTCACTCCAGCGGTTTAGTACCTAATGCGTATGATAACTTGATTGAATCAAGAATGAGTTACCCTGATATAGTGCAAAAGTTGTTGAGTGTGGAACCTATTTGCCAGCCAGGGCAGTGCTATGGCTATCAAAATGTGATGTTTAGCTTAATTGCTGAAGTGATCAAAAGCAGTACTAAATTGGATTACTCTCGGTGGATGAGTGAATTTATATTTTCACCATTAAATATGAATGATGCAAGCCTGGGTTATACCGCGATGGTAACAGATGATAATTATGCTCATCCCCATGTAAGAGGGCGCAAACGCTGGCATACCGCAAAATTGAAAAAAAATTATTACAAGGTACTTCCCGCAGCCGGCGTTAATGCTAGTGCCAGTGATATGGCTATTTGGTTAAAAGCGCAGTTAGGATATTACCCAACGGTATTATCCAGTGCAGTGCTAGCCAGTCAAACTCGTCCTTATACGCATACAAAAAAAGAGTTACGGCGTCGAGTGTGGAAAAAGCACCTTAGCGAGGCCTATTATGGCTTAGGCTGGCGGGTTTACGAATATGATAATGAAACCATTTACTATCATAGCGGCTGGGTGCAAGGATATCGCAGTGACCTTGTAGTAATACCGCACTTAAACATAGGTTTCAGTCTGATCCTTAACGCCGAAACCGGTATCATTAATGAATTAACGACAGAGTTTATTGATCGTGTGTTGCTATTCAAACGCTCACAACAACTAGCAATGTATAAAGAGGAAGACAAATGAACTATATTTTAGCGAGCGTAATATTACTGTTTACTGCGAATTTAACAGCAGCACCGCAAAGTATTTTTTTGTTTCGCCATAGTGAAAAATTAACAGGCAACGATCCCCATCTTACGGATGCCGGCAAGCAACGGGCGCAGCAGTTAGTGAGTCTGCTTAGTAAAGTCCAGCCAACAGCAGTTTTTAGTACGGACTATAATCGCACTATCGAGACCGCAACTCCTATTGCTGAACATTTTAATATTACAATTCAAAGCTACGACCCTCGTGACTTAGCCGCATTTAAACACACTGTTTTAGCGCAAGATGGCGTAGTGGTGATTGTAGGCCATAGTAATACCACGGCAGAATTGGCAAAATTAATAGCGCAAATAGATGTTGAAAAGATGCCTGAAACTGAATTTAACCGCTATTTTATCTTACAAAGCGAAGCGCAAGGTTATCAGTTGAGTGATATGAAGATGAATTTTTGAGCAATGTAATATATTTATTTACAATTTATTGCAGTTGCGTCGCAGATATAAAAAAACCAGCAATTGCTGGTTTTTTTATAGCGGAATAGAAAATTAATTACGTGGTAATTGGATCTTCTTTTCTTCGCTTTGGCGATAAAGCACAAGGGTGTGGCCGATTGACTGTAATTTCTCAGCACCGGTTTCACGAATAATAGCTTCAAAAATCAGTGCTTTAGTCTCACGATCATCAGTAGGTACTTTTACTTTAATAAGTTCGTGGATTTCTAGAGCGCTTTGAATTTCAACTAATACACCTTCAGTTAAACCGTTAGAACCAAGAAGTACAACTGGTTTTAGAGAGTGTGCTTGACCTTTTAAAAACTGCTTTTGTTTGTTCGATAATTTCATGTTGTTACAAATTTTGCTGAATATGGCTTGAATTAAGGGTATTCTAACGCCATCTAGAGAATATTACTAATTAGTTGCGTGTTAATTTATGACGAATAAGAAACTTTCGGCCAGTTCACAGCGATGGTTGAAGGAACATTTTGATGATCCTTATGTTCACGAGGCACAAAAGAAAGGTTGGCGCTCTCGTGCGATTTTTAAACTCGACGAGATCCAAAATAAAGATAAATTACTACGCCCAGCCATGACTGTTGTTGATTTGGGAGCTGCGCCGGGAAGCTGGTCACAGTATTTAGCAGAAAAAGTAGGCGATAAAGGGCAGGTGATCGCTTGTGATATATTACCTATGGATTCATTGGCCGGCGTTGATTTTTTGCAAGGAGATTTCCGAGAAGAAGCTGTTTTAGATGCGTTATTAAATCGCATTAATGGTAAAAATGTTGATGTGGTGCTCTCTGATATGGCACCAAACATGAGTGGTAATAGCTCCGTTGACCAAGCTGGAAGCATGTATTTAGTGGAATTAGCATTAGATATGTGTAGCCAAGTTTTAAAGAAAAATGGTGCATTTGTTGTTAAAGTATTCCAAGGTGAAGGCTTTGATGAATTCTTAAAAACAGTGCGTGATAGCTTTAAAACTGTAAAAATCCGTAAACCCGACGCCTCACGTGCGCGATCACGTGAAGTATATATAGTAGCGACAGGCTACAAACTGTAGTACAGTTGTCAGGCGTTTAGTTGAATTTAAATTAATTGGATACAAGAGGTTAACCCCTTGAGCGATATGGCGAAAAATCTAATACTCTGGCTGGTCATTGCAGTTGTGCTAATGTCAGTATTTCAGAGCTTTAATGGTGGCGATCAAACAGACCGTCAAACTAGTTACAGTCAATTTGTAAAAGATGCCCGAAGTGGCGCTATACAAGAAGTGGCAATCGAAAGTACCAGTGGCACAATTACTGGCACTAAAACCAATGGCGATCGCTTTCAAACGATCATGCCTATTTATGATAAAGACATTCTTAATGACTTATTAAAAAGTGATGTGAATGTAAAAGGTGTGAAGCCAGAAGAGCAATCATTCTTAGCGAGCATCTTAATTTCATGGTTCCCAATGTTATTACTAATTGGGGTATGGATTTTCTTCATGCGTCAAATGCAAGGCGGCGGTGGCAAAGGTGCTATGTCGTTTGGCAAGAGTAAAGCACGCTTAATGAGTGAAGACCAAATTAAAACCACCTTCGCAGATGTTGCCGGTTGTGATGAAGCTAAAGACGATCTAACAGAGCTTGTTGATTTCTTACGTGATCCATCTAAATTCCAAAAACTTGGCGGTAGTATTCCTAAAGGCGTATTAATGGTTGGTCCTCCAGGTACGGGTAAAACCTTGCTTGCTAAGGCCGTTGCTGGTGAAGCAAAAGTACCATTCTTTACGATTTCAGGTTCAGACTTTGTTGAGATGTTTGTTGGTGTGGGTGCTTCGCGTGTTCGAGATATGTTTGAACAAGCGAAAAAAGCAGCGCCATGTATCATCTTTATCGATGAAATTGATGCCGTAGGCCGTAAACGTGGCGCAGGTATGGGTGGTGGTCACGATGAGCGTGAGCAAACACTTAACCAAATGCTAGTAGAGATGGATGGCTTTGAAGGCAATGAAGGTATTATCGTTATTGCCGCGACTAACCGCCCAGATGTACTTGATCCAGCATTACTTCGTCCTGGTCGTTTTGACCGCCAAGTAGTGGTTGGCTTACCTGATATCCGTGGCCGTGAACAGATCCTTAAAGTACATATGCGAAAAGTGCCATTAGGCGATAACGTAGAAGCTTCTGTTATTGCGCGTGGTACACCGGGATTTTCTGGTGCTGATCTTGCAAACTTAGTCAATGAAGCGGCTCTATATGCTGCACGTGGTAATAAACGTGTTGTTAGCATGGCTGAATTTGATGCTGCTAAAGATAAAATCATGATGGGCGCAGAGCGCAAGACCATGGTGATGAGCGAGAAAGAAAAAGAAATGACTGCGTATCATGAAGCCGGACATGCAATTGTTGGCCGCATAGTACCAGAGCACGATCCTGTTTATAAAGTATCGATTATTCCACGTGGCCGTGCCCTTGGTGTAACGATGTATTTACCAGAGCAAGACCGTGTTAGTCACTCTAAAGAGCTATTGGAATCTATGATTTCAAGCTTATATGGTGGCCGAATTGCTGAAGCACTGATTTATGGTGAAGATAAAGTAACTACCGGTGCTAGTAACGATATTGAACGTGCTACTGACATTGCGCGCAAAATGGTTACACAGTGGGGCCTAAGTGAAAAATTAGGGCCATTACTATACGCTGAAGATCAAAATGAGATGTACATGGGTGGCGGCGGTGGTCGTGCCATGAGCATGTCGGATGAAACGGCAAAAGTAATTGATGCTGAAGTTCGTTTGTTCTCAGATCGCAACTATCAACGCGCTGAGCAAATCTTGAAAGATCATATTGATATTCTGCATTCAATGAAAGATGCATTAATGAAATATGAAACGATTGATGCTAAGCAAATTGATGATCTAATGGCACGTCAGCCTGTACGTGAACCACGTGATGCGCATGACCGCCGTGATACTGCTGATAAAAAACCAGCAGTTGAAGAGAGCAAAGCAGAGCCAGTTGCTGAAAAAGACGACAAGCCAGCTCAAAAAGATGAAACAAATCTTGATGATAAAGCTGAATAACAGTTAAAATAGCTAAACGAAAAGCCCCGATTGTCGGGGCTTTTTTGTAACTGGTTAAATAAAGTATATATATCAATGCAATGGATGTATTGAAGGTGATAGATGACCACAGTTAAGTTACCTAGAGGTCGCAGTTTACACCTCGACCCCCCAGTTATAATGGGGATCTTGAATGTCACTCCTGACTCTTTTTCAGATGGTGGGCGCTACTATCAAACAGACAGCGCTGTCATACAAGCTCAAAAGTTACTCGCAGATGGTGCTACCATATTAGATATTGGTGGCGAATCAACACGTCCTGGTGCGCCTGATGTTAGCCTTGAGGATGAATTAGCCAGAGTAATACCCGCAATCGAGGCAATTCGTGCCCACAGTGATAGCGCCGTTAATGATTGCATCATTTCGATTGATACCAGTAAAAGTGAAGTAATGCGTCAAGCTATTCTAGCTGGTGCTGATATTGTTAATGATGTGCGTGCTTTACAAGAGCCAAACGCACTGGCAACAGTTGCTCAGTATCCAGACGTTGCGGTGTGTTTAATGCACATGCAAGGCCAACCTCGAAGTATGCAAAACTCTCCACATTACGATGATTTATTCAGTGATATAAATGATTTTTTTGTACAGCGGATCAATGCCTGTGAAACAGCGGGTATTCAGCGCCAGCAACTTATTTTAGACCCAGGGTTTGGCTTTGGTAAAACCCTCAGTCACAACTACCAATTACTGGCGCGGTTTAATGAATTTAACCACTTTGGTTTACCTGTTTTAGCAGGACTATCGCGCAAATCAATGATTGGCAACTTATTAAATAGACAAACAAACGAGCGCCTTGCTGGCAGTTTAGCAGGGGCATTAATTGCAGCGCAAAATGGCGCAAAAATTATTCGTGTACATGATGTAAAAGAAACCGCAGATGTGCTTGGCGTGTGGCAAGCTTGCGAACAAGGAATTTAAAAATGAAAGAAAGAAAGTATTTTGGCACCGATGGTGTACGTGGCATGGTAGGTGAATACCCAATTACACCAGAATTTGCACTTAAATTAGGTTGGGCTGCAGGCAAGGTACTATCAAAAAATGGCACTAAGAAAGTCATTATTGGTAAAGATACTCGCATTTCTGGTTATATGTTAGAGACATCACTTGAAGCGGGTTTGATCGCCGCAGGTATCGATGTGGTATTACTTGGCCCGATGCCTACGCCAGCCGTTGCATATTTAACGCAAACATTTCGTGCTGAAGCTGGAATTGTGATCAGTGCATCTCATAACCCATATCATGACAACGGCATTAAGTTTTTTTGTGGCCGAGGTTTGAAGTTAGCTGATGAAGTTGAGCTACAAATTGAAGCAATGCTTGATGAACCAATGACCTGTGTAGCATCTGATAAGCTAGGTAAAGCCCGCCGTTTAGAAAGCGCTGATGGCCGTTATATTGAGTTTTGTAAAAGCCAATTCCCACAAGGCCTGTCGTTAGAAGGTTTAAAGATTGTATTAGATTGTGCCAATGGTGCAACTTATCATATCGCACCATCAGTAATGCGTGAATTAGGCGCGCAGATAATTAGCCATGCTTGCGAGCCAAATGGTGTAAACATCAACCTAGAATGCGGTGCGACCCATGTTGATGCATTAAAACGCAAAGTATTAGAACATAATGCTGATGTCGGCATTGCCTATGATGGTGATGGCGACCGTGTAATGATGGTTGATCACAATGGCCGTGTCTTTGATGGTGATGATATTGTTTATATTATTGCCTGCCAAGCCGCCAATGATGACATGTTAGGCGGCGGTGTTGTTGGCACGGTAATGTCTAATATGGGTCTTGAAAACGCGCTTAAAGCGAAAGGTATTGAGTTTGCTCGCAGTAAAGTGGGTGACCGTTATGTAATGGAATTACTACAAGAAAAAGGCTGGAAAATCGGCGGTGAAAGCTCAGGGCATGTATTGAATCTGGATTTGATCAGCACCGGTGATGGCATCATTTCAAGCCTACAAGTTTTGGCTGCTATGGTGGCGCAAAATCGTACGCTAAAAGATCTTGGCGCAGGGTTTGTTAAATACCCGATGAAGATGATTAATGTGCGCTATAAAGCGGGCACAGATCCAACACTTGCACCAGAGGTTATTGCTGCGGTTGCTGATGTTGAAAAACAACTTGCTGGTAAAGGCCGTGTGTTATTACGTAAATCTGGCACTGAGCCGGTTGTTCGCGTGATGGTAGAAGCCGAAGAAGAGAAAATAGTCCTTGATAGTGCACAAAAAATTGCTGCAGTTGTCGAATCTATGAGCAAACAAACTGATTAAGAACAATAACCTCTTGTAACTTTGGGCGAGTCGAGTTACTATCTCGCCCGCTTTCTAATGTGGAGTGGAAAAATGGCAATACGCAAGCCAATGGTCGCAGGCAATTGGAAAATGAACGGCTCGAAAGAGTTAGTACAGCAATTATCTGACGCTATCAACAACGTAAAATCAGATCAGATAGACGTTGTGGTATTTCCACCTTACCCATTGTTACCTATGCTAACAGCAACAGGTGTAACAACTGGGGCACAAACGGTTTCTGAAAATGAACCGGGTGCATTTACTGGTGAAGTTGATGCGCAATTAATTAAAGATATAGGTTGCCAATATACCTTAGTTGGTCACTCTGAACGTCGTAGTATCTACGGCGAAAGTAATGACACTGTTGCAGCTAAGTTTGCTCGTGCACAACAAGTGGGTTTAACACCTATCTTATGTGTTGGTGAAAGTGAACAGCAACGCGAACAAGGTCAAACTGAATTAGTCGTTGCTGCACAAATTGATGCAGTAATTGATAAATTAGGTCTAGCAGCACTGAAAGATTCTGTGATAGCATACGAGCCCGTTTGGGCCATTGGCACAGGTAAGACTGCATCGCCTGAACAAGCACAACATGTGCACAAATTTATCCGTGATAAAATTGCTGCTAACAGTAGTGATTTAGCACAAGGGCTGACCATTCTTTATGGTGGCAGCGTAAATGAAAAAAATAGTGAATTATTATTTGCACAACCAGATATAGACGGCGGCCTGATTGGTGGCGCTAGTCTAAAAGCAGAGTTATTTACTGCAATCTGCGAAAGTGCAAAAGGGACCGTATAAGATGTACGAAATTTTATTAGTAGTTTATTTAGTTGTTGCTTTAGCGCTTGTTGGTATGGTTTTAATTCAACAAGGTAAAGGCGCAGACATGGGTTCATCATTTGGTGCTGGTGCCTCTGCAACCGTTTTCGGTTCGTCAGGTGCAGGTAACTTTATGACAAAAACAACTACAATCTTAGCCAGTGTTTTCTTTGTGCTAAGTATTGTACTAGGTAACTTAACTGCAGGTCAGATAAAAAAGACTGATGAGTGGGAAAACCTAGAAGCAGCACCAGCAGTTGAAACAATTGCTCCTGCAGCTGATGATGTTCCAGTAACATCAACGAAAGAGAAATCTGACGTACCAAATTAATATTTATTAAAAGTATCGTTAAACGATTTATCATCCTCAAATAAATCATATGTTTAACACCTAAAGCGAAAGCTTTAACAATGCGGTTGTGGTGGAATTGGTAGACACGCTACCTTGAGGGGGTAGTGCTTTCGGGCGTGGGGGTTCAAGTCCCCCCAACCGCACCATCTTTTAAGAACCAGTAACAGCGATGTTACTGGTTTTTTGCTTTTCGTGGTCTGCAATTAGCACAGACTCTCACCTCGGTTAGCTCCTCCTGTTTATTATATCAATCGTGTTAAGTTACTAACGCAGTTAGCGCTTTATTTAGCGCGCTAGAATGATTAAATATTTAAGTCGATTGGTATTAAAATTAGCATCACCTCAAGTATAGCGCTGTAGCGCACAGACGAAAAACGACGGTTAGTCCAAGTTATCAATAACTATTACGTTCTTTGATATATGGATTTATCCATTGGAGGCCTGAGTGACTGCAACGTGCACGTCAGTAGGCCTGTTGTTTGGCGAAACACTCAATATTGCTGATAAAGCGATATTGAGTGTTTATTTTCCAGTGATGGGGTGGAGAGTTTTGGTCTGATGGTTATTTTGCAAATACGGTAGGAAAACATGGTGACGGATCAATGATAAGAAAGTATGTGAAAAACTAAGGAAATAATTATGACCAACTCCATTTGGATCATCAGTTAGCTATGTTCTAACCAAATACCCCGCTCACGAAGTGAGTACTGCGTTAGCAGAAGGGCTTGCCCGGGGATGTTTATTAAATTGTTAGTCAGTCCATAGTTACAATAGTAGGGGCTACCTCAGTAAACTATAGGCCGCAGGTAAACTAGTTATTACTTTCTTTGTTATGTTCTTCACGTACAGCTTGTAATTCGTCAACGAGCTGTTGGGCTTTTTGCTTGGTTTTCTCTGTTAATTCACCTGCTGCTTCTTTACTTTCAATCCAGGCATCAAGGGCAACTTCTTTGCCATCATCATACATATCAAGACCAAGTTTTTTACTTTCTTGTAGTAGCTCATCAAGTGAATCACCTTTAAATTGATTGCTGGTTTCTTTTACGTCATCCCATGCATCATTAAGTGCTTTTTTAACCTCAGTTTTAGCTTCTGCGGCATCTTTTTTTGCTTCGCTGGCATCTTCACAACCGGTTAGTGCTACACAGCCTAATAAAACTAAACTTGCTAATTTGTTCATATTTGTTCCTTTGTATAATAATGATGTCCCGAGGAATATTTCCTCTGGTACAGTATTGATGGCAATCTTAAAACAAGCAATATACAGGCTCGAAAATGAATATACCTCGAACAGCACGACTTAATTTTAAATTAATGGATGAAAATGACAGTGCGCTACTGTTTGAACTCGATAACGACCCACAGGTTATGGAGTACCTTACTCGTGGCAAGACGACGACCATAAGTACCATCAAAGACGTTTTTATTCCGCGCATGCAAGCCTACCGCAATCCACAACAGGGCTGGGGGCTTTGGCAAGTTAACCTTAATGATAATGACAGTTTTATTGGTTGGATATTAATTCGGCCAATGGGTTTTTTTACTGCAAAGCCTGATTTTAGTGATATTGAAATTGGCTGGCGCTTTAAACGTACAAGTTGGGGTAAAGGTTACGCCAGTGAAGCCGCGCAAGCCGTTGCCGATGTGATCACCGCCAATGTTGAGATCAAGGCACTTAGCGCCACTGCACTAAAAGACAATAACGGCTCGATTAAAGTGATGGAAAAGCTGGGTCTGCAGTTTATTGAACACTATACCTATAGCGACGAGTTCGGCGAGTTACCAGCCGTGTTATATCGAAAATTTGTGTAAAGTTATTCATTGTAGTTTGACCCTTGTTAACTGAATGTGTATTAATGGGGTTAATAAAATAATCAAAAAATAAAATCAACAAGGAATTAAATATGTTTGCTGGTGTAAAACATTTACTGATTTTTAGTGTCGTTGTAATGCAGTTACACATAACTGCATTGGCAGCTAGTGGAAAAACAGCCCAAGCGGCAGTGGCTATGCCCGATAGTTACAGTAGTGACGTAGCAAGAGCCATTTTGGAGCTGGGCGGTAACGCGGTTGATGCAGCCATTGCTGCGCAATTTGTATTAGCCGTTACTTTGCCTGAAGCGGGAAACATTGGCGGTGGTGGTTTTATGCTGATCCAAAAAGACGGGCAAGGCGACTTTATAGATTACCGCGAAACAGCTCCAATTGCCGCCCATCGCGATATGTATTTGGATGACAAAGGTAATGTGGTTGCAAATAAATCGATATACGGCATTTACGCCAGTGGTGTACCCGGTAGTGTGGCGGGTATGTGGCTTGCTCATCAAAAACACGGCACACTAGATTGGAAAATCCTTGTTGAGCCTGCAGTAACGTTAGCCGAACAGGGTTTTATTGTTCACCCGAAATTAGCCAGCAGTATTGAGCGCTACATTGCCCGCATGGCTAAAAAAGACGTAACAATTAACTTTGCTGATTATTTTGCCAGCGCTAAAGCTAATCAAAACTTTAAGCAACCTGAGCTTGCAACCACGTTAAAACGTATTCGCGAGCAAGGTAAGGCAGGATTTTATGAAGGAGAAACGGCTAAAATCATTGCCGATTTTATGGCTGAACATGGCGGGATCATTACGCAAGCGGATTTAAAAGCCTATCAAGCAAAATCACGTACCCCAATGAAAGCAGCTTGGAACGGTTACCAAGTACTTACATCACCACCACCAAGCTCCGGCGGTATTGCAATAATACAATGGTTAAAAATGTACGAGCTGACTAAACCCAAAGCAGGGCTTGAGCACAACTCCACAGCATATATTCATTTATTAGCAGAAATTGGCAAACGCGTATTTGCTGATAGAGCAGAGTACTTAGGTGATCCAGACTTTTTTGATGTGCCAAAGAGCGAACTAATCGCCATGGATTATCTTAAAAAGCGCAGTAGCAGCATCACACTCGATAAAATATCGACGACTGAAAACATTAAACCTGGGTTATATGAAAGCGAACAAACCACGCATTTTTCTATAGTTGATAAATGGGGTAATGCAGTATCGAATACCACCACCATTAATTTAGGTTATGGCAGTGGTGTAGTCGTTGCTGGCGCGGGCTTTTTGCTTAACGATGAAATGGATGACTTTAGTGCCAAACCAGGGGTGATGAATGTATTTGGCGCGCTCGGTGGTAAAGCCAATGAAATCCAGCCGCATAAGCGTATGCTTAGCTCAATGACGCCAACTATCTTACTCAAAGGCAATAAAGTTAAAATGGTCACCGGCTCACCGGGCGGCACCACCATAATAAGCTCGGTGTACGAATCTATTTTAAATGCGGTTGAATTTAATATGAGCGCCGATGAAGTGGTAAATAGCCCGCGTTTTCATCATCAACTTTGGCCTAAAAATGTCATACGTCATCATGCAGGTTTAGATGCAAACGTTGTTAAAGCACTAGAGAAAATGGGCTACACCTTAGACGAGCGCCATTTTGGTGATATGCATGTGATCATCGAACGTGATGGCAAACTAGATGCCGGCTCAGAAGCGTCAGGGCGCGGTAAGGCGATGGTGTTTTGATCGCAGCTTTAAGCGGTAAGTCATAAGTTGTAAGATTGCTTGGTGTTAAATTAAGCGATTGTAGTTGGGGTGAGGGTAACGAAGCCCAATTACAAAAAGGTTTCAGGGGCTAGGTAACTAGGTGCTAGGGGAGTGTGTTGTAGGCGCGAGTTTATCTCGGGCAGTACGCAGTTTAATGAAATTGGCTGTCAGCGAACGACTCGCCATAGCATTTGGTATCACCAGCACCAAAAGTAGGCGCTTGGCAGCGAAGGCCCTTGTCGAAGCTAAAAAACAAAAGGAATTAACATTGCGCTAGGCAATGACTATTTAGCTTCACAAGGTTAAGCGTCATTGAGATCTTTGGATCAATATTCATTACGGGAGATGAACCGCCCATAGCACTTCCTGTTAATAAAAGTGCATGATGGGTGGTGTGGGGGCTGGAGGTTAGAGACCTCCGGCTACCCGATTATTTTTTATGGCACTGCAAAGTTTACTGCGTGGACATTGGTTAAATTAATTTGTTGTTTTGCATGCCACAGATCGTAGTTATCTTGCATTGCTAACCAACTCTCAGGAGTTCTGCCAATGGCTTTAGATAAGCGAAGTGCCATTTCTGGTGAGATTGCACTTTGACCTTTTAGAACTCTATTTAATGTAGACGATGCTACATCTAGTTGTTTAGCTAAATAACGGCAACTAAAGCCTGCAGGCTCTAGGTAAACGTCATAGATAAACTCTCCTGGGTGTGGTGGATTATGCATAGTCATTAGTGATAGTCCTCATAATTGAGAATGTATGCATTACCATCGATAAACTCAAAAGTAATGCGCCAGTTACCATTTACAGTAATAGACCAAATCCCGTCACGATCCCCTTTGAGAGGGTGCAATTTAAAACCGGGTAAATTGATATCATCAATTTCTTGTGCGGTATCTATTGCTGCAAGTTGCATGCGCAATTTGCGTTGATGTTTGGCCTGAATTCCAGCAACACTTCCTGTTTGGAAGTATTTCTTGAGGCCTTTATGTTTGAAAGATTTAATCATGGCACAAGTATAGCGCGATGCGCATCACTCGTCGATAAAAATATCGCCCAATTAAGCGGATGAAAACAGTGGGCTAAAATGTGGAACGAAGCGAAACTAACTGTTTTTTGTTCTTGTTTAACAGCTTGTTATACGTTTTATACAAATCGTGCAAGCATTCATTTTCTATGTCGTTAAGCAGTGTGTCACCGTGCGTTAACTTTAGGTTGTTAGAGTCACCTGTATCAAAAATTGACCTGACACCATCGAGTACACAAAGGAAACCAAAAACAGATTCATTTACAGCATCAGATATAATACTTTTTACCATATCTTTATCCGAGTCACTTAAGGAATTAAACCAAGCCTCCTGAAACGTATAACGAGCTTGTAGAATAACCCGTTTTTAATTTATTTTTATTGATGCATTAACCATAGCCGAGTTCCTATTCTGATTCAATCGACAACTGACTTTTACGTAAAATATAAAAAGAGCATTTGCTGTTGCTTTAATGGGCGTTTTGGAATGTATGACAGGTGTTTAAGTGGCTTATTTGATGAGGTAGCAGCTTACCTTTATTAATGCATCGTGTTTTACGCATGCTAATATTAGCCTTTAAGATAATCCTCATTTACTTCTCATTCTCTGCTCTTTGTGCAAAAAATCTTTTATTGAATTATTCATAAAGAGGTTCAGAGACGCTGCGCATTAGAGTAATAGATTAGCTTCATCTACTCGATGCCTCGTAAAACATAACGCTTTGCCAATGGGCAAATGCGAACGTTGTTGGGCGAAGCCCAGTGAGTATTTGTCCCAGCCGCGTTGTTTGCGGCGATTTTGGGCAACTTGTTAAGCCTCATTTTCTAACAAGTTCCTTAATGCTTTTTACAACCAAATCACGGTCTGCGATGTGCAGATGATGCTTTTCTGATTCCGAATAGATAATTCGGCTATTTGTAGATAAACTTTTAAAGTAACTCTCTGCATTTGCATATAGGGAGTCCATTGACTTCGCGATTTCCTCGGGAACAAAAGGAGGGTCATAACGCTCTTCGGTCTGTTTTGAACGTAAAATTATAATTGGCTTATCACCGAATTTAGCTGCTTCAGATAGAATTTTGTAGCTTTTCATATGATCTACGTTTTCAGGAACTCTTTCAAACATTGGATCATGAACACTTTGCTCAAAATTATAAAAACGCTCCAATTTTTCATTGTTTGTTTTAAAGTTTTCAGGCCACCTTGTACCCATAGTGTAAAAGTAGCCTAAAGGAGGTGGATCAATCAGCACAGCCCCCATAACCTCTTGTGGATATAGGTTATTGAATGCCGTAATGATATAAGATGCATATGAGCCACCAGTAAAGTAATACGGCATTTTAACACCGGCTACTTGAAGCAGTTTTTTTAGCCTTTTAGCCATATCATCGACGGTGAAAGGCACGGGACCTTTTTCACTTTTTCCAAGACCTGATCGATCATATAAACAAATACTGAAATCATTTTTCAATTGTTTAATATTCTCCAACCAAACCCCATCAGAACCAGAACGACCGAAGCCTTGCTCAACTATTAATTGAGGCTTGTCATTTTCGTAGCACTCAAGATACAACTTAAACCCACCAACATCATATAGTCCTGACGTTGTTGGTTGTAACTCTTGCTCTGTACCTGGTGCACCAAAGCTAATAAAAATTGAGAATAACCATATAATTGATTTCATTTAGACTCCATTCCCTCGATGAGGCATAACTTCGGCATGACACGATTGTGTACGCCCGACATGGGCATTGACTTATGAGGTGAAAGTCCTCTGTAGGAAGATCACCGTTTAAATAACACGCTATTATTAAACGATAGACACTCGCGAATGGCAAGGGCTAAATCGCGAGAGATAGTCTGGAGGAAGCAGCTAGCATTCTTTATGATAAATAAATGTGAGCTGATGAGAAAAAACATCATATGAGGCGTAGGCTGGAGACGAGCTAGCACAAGATAGCGAAGTCATGCGATCTAACGGCCACCGTAAATGATGCAGTTGTGCAGAGAAAGTCGATGCACCTGTTCTTTATAGGTAAAAAAGGGGGAGATCTGATAAACACGCATTCGCGCTAACGCTTGGAGGAGGGTCAGTGAACGACTCGCCATAGCCTGTGGAATTACCAGTACCAAAAGTAGGCGCTTGGAAGCGAAGGCCCTTGTCGAAGCTCAAAACAAAAGGAATTAACATTGCGCTAGGTAATGACTATTTAGCGTCACAAGGTTTAGTGTCATTGAGAGATATTTGGATCAATATTGATAACGGGAGATGAACCGCCCATAGAAGGATGCTAAGAAGACACCCATCTTATGATTTGCAATGTATCAGTTACGTACTAATTTTATTATTAGCACAATAAATGAGCAGGTTGTCACATGGCTATTGCGAGAAAGCGTCAGATAAGTTTGGCTGATACAAAGTACTATCATTGTATTTCTAGGTGCGTACGTCGAGCCTATCTATGTGGCGAAGATCGTTTTACTGGCCAATCATATGAGCATCGCAGGTGTTGGGTTGAAGAGAAGCTATTGGCTCTTTCTAACGTGTTTTGTATTGATGTTTGCGCATATGCAGTGATGAGTAATCATACGCATTTAGTGTTGTATGCTGATGATAAAAAAGCGAAACGACTGAACGATAAAGCCATTATTATCCGTTGGCATAAATTATGTAAAGGCACCATGCTGACAAATAAATATGTTCAAGGGGGCAAGCTAACGAAAGCAGAATGCTTCTTTTTAAATGAGACCGTCGATGAGTACCGTGAGCGTTTATCAAGTATTAGCTGGTTTATGCGATTATTAAATGAAGATATAGCTCGCAGGGCGAATAAAGAAGATGGATGTACAGGGCGATTTTGGGAAGGCCGTTTCAAATCACAAGCACTGTTAGATGAAGCCGCATTGGCTGCATGTATGGCGTATGTTGATTTAAACCCAATCAGAGCGAAGATAGCTCACACACCAGAAACATCGGATTACACGAGCGTACAAAAACGGATTGAAAGTGCAACCGACGGTAAACAACCAATACAGTTACTACGCTTTGCCGGTATGCCAAGGCAGCACATGGCAAAGGGCTTACCATTTGAGTTAAAATCTTATTTAGAACTTGTAGAGTTAACAGGTCGTTGTATACGAGAAGATAAGCGCGGTTATATAGATAATACTCATTCACGGTTATTGGAGCGGGTAAATATCTCAGCAGATAATTGGTTAAAACTCACGAGCCACTTTACACGGGTGTTTCATGGCGCAGTCGGGAGGCCAACATCGCAGGAAGGATACTGTGAACATTTAAATAGAAAGCGGCGAGCAAACGTGAGAAATTGTGAAAAGCTATTAGCATAAAATAGAGCGATGTAGTAAACCATCTAAAGCAATTCAAAAACTGCGAATTTGCAGCCTTTCTAT
>NZ_JACJEZ010000069.1:0-20005 GCF_014164365.1 Pseudoalteromonas sp. SG43-6 | reverse complement strand
TGTTCTCTGTGGTGAATATTTATTCTTTTAGGGCCAAAGCCGGCTCCTACGAAAACCAATTTTATCACCGAGCACTGAGTAAATCTTTCGCGGTAGCAAGCTACTCGCCTACAAAACCATTTTTATCACCGAGCACTGAGTAAATCTTTCGCGGTAGCAAGCTACTCGCCTACAAAACCATTTTTACCACCGAGCTTCGCAACACCGAGAAAACATTTATGAAGCCCTTAGGTTAACTTCTTATTCCTTCCTCTGTGATTTCGGTGTTCTCTGTGGTGAATATTTATTCTTTTCGGGCTAAACGGCTCATACGAAAACCATTTTTATCACCAAGCACTGAGTAAACCTTTCGCGGTAGCAAGCTACTCGCCTACAAAACCATTTTTACCACCGAGCTTCGCAACACCGAGAAAACATTTATGAAACCCTTAGGTTAACTTATTATCCCTTCCTCTGTGATTTCGGTGTTCTCTGTGGTGAATCTTTATTCTTTTCGGGCTAAACGGCTCATACGAAAACCATTTTTATCACCGAGCACTGAGTAAATCTTTCGCGGTGGCAAGCCACTCGCCTACACGTAATTAAACACCAGAATACAATTTAACACCGTAGGCGTTAAGCTTGCTGACGCGTGTTCATTAGGTCATTGTCACTTCCCTAGTGCCTTTAACCTTTAACCTTTAACTTAAAACTTTTAACTTACTTTTCTTACGTCGCTGTTATCTACGCTCATTTCTATTTGTTTATTTAGTAGGCTGACTAACAA
Source organism: Pseudoalteromonas sp. SG43-6 (assembly GCF_014164365.1). Lineage (NCBI taxonomy): Bacteria > Pseudomonadati > Pseudomonadota > Gammaproteobacteria > Alteromonadales > Pseudoalteromonadaceae > Pseudoalteromonas > Pseudoalteromonas sp. SG43-6. The sequence continues at coordinate 19,239 of NZ_JACJEZ010000069.1, read as the reverse complement.
TATGCTGCGCATGTCGCCGTCTGGCTCTTTAAATATTGCTTGTACGTCTTTAAATGAGCCATTATTTAGGCACACTAAATCACCGGGTTGCGGTAAATTATTACTATCTTGCGCTAGCTCGAAATTTTTTAATTCTTTAATAAGTTGTGCAGGTACTAATTGATACGACGCACCATACGACACAAAACCACTAATACCGCGGGTGTTTTTTACCGCAGCAAAGTTGCCGGTGTGGGGATTTAAGCGAACAAATAAATAATTAGGAAACACAGCGGATTGTTTAAAAGTACGACGACCCTTCATTAGCTGTTGTTTTTGTAGCTGAGGAAAAAAAGCTTCAATCCCTTGGTTTTGTAAATTAACTTGAGCACGAGCTTCTTGCCTTGATTTACAAAATAATAAGTACCAACTATCCATATCAATCCCTAAAATAGTGACTTTGCGTCTAAGAGCTGCATATTCTCATTTCAGACGCGGGGGATTATACGTGCTACTTTAGGGTGGTGTCTATAAAAAAACCGATTAAAACTTTTCAAGTTAAAATAGGGTAGAAGATCAAACTCTACTTTTAATTGCATTGATGAAATAACACATAAAGTAATACCAAATATTTATTGGTGAAATGAATTTTTGCTTCTTTAGTATTTTAAAATGCCATATCGCAGCTTTAAATTTATTTGCAGACAGGCTATTAGTATGCACTCTATAATTTGCTAAGGGGCTAGATACTCCTACAGAATCAGTTTGTGTCAAAATTCTAAGCCACATATCATAATCCTCATGTCCAATAGGCTCCTGCATCACAACACCTAACTTGCTAACGCTATATATTCCAGTCAAATTGCCAATTTGATTTCCTTTTAGCATATCTTTATAAGTAACTAACTTTTTAGCTTTTTTAAAGCCTAAAAATGCCCCCACGCTATCAACTCGGTTATAAGCAGTATGAGATGCATACACACCGTTTTCGACCATTGCTTCCAATTGTAAAACTAGCTTCGAAGGTTCCCAAGTATCATCACTATCTAAAAAAGCAACATACTCACCAGAAATGTATTTCAAACTATTATTTCGAGCCGACCAGGCACCTGATACACCATGATTGAGATAATATTTTATTCTGTCATCTTTAGCGGCATAATTTAAAATAATATCTTTTGTACCATCTGTTGAATTATCATCAGTAACTAACAATTCCCACTGTGTGTGAGTTTGTTTTAAAATTGATTCTATACTTTGAATAATTGTGTGTTGTGCGTTGTAAGCGGGCATAACTATAGATATTAACGACATATCAAAAACCTAAAAATTAGTTGCTTTATCATACTTTGGGGATTTAATCTTAGAGTTCAAGTTCGCTTATCAAGTGACGAATACCATCACGTAGACTAGTTTTCTTATGTTCAGTTACAACAGAGGTTAAGCGTGAAACATCTAAAATATTTGATTCAATCAATGGACTTGGGGGCTTTATATAATTAATTACATAATCACACCGCCCGCTTAATTCGCCGTCTATTACCTTGATGATATCCAATGTTGATAGACCTCCTCCAGATCCAATATTATATATTGAAAAAGGTAAGTCATTAGCTTCTAATAATTGGATGAACAAATTTACAAAGTCATCTATGTAAATGTAATCCCTCACTTCATTACCAGTTCCCCAAACCTCAATACTATTAGAGTTTTTAATTCGTCCCAAAAGTACAGCAATTAACCCTTGCGTTCCTTTAATATTTTGGTGCTTCCCGTATGGATTCGCAGGCCTAACAATTAAAAATTGTTTTCCTAAACGCATACTTTCTAATTTGATAAATTCTTCTAACTCAACTTTACTTTTACCGTAAGGGCATATAGGACCCAGCTCATCAATCTCATGGTGAGGATTCTTACTATCTTTGTAAACTCGCCCACCGGATGAAAAAAATATAACTCGCTCAACAATTATAAATAATGATGTTAAGGCAGCTTTATTATTAGCAATTTCTTGCTTATAGTTATCCAGACTCCCATTTACAGGTACTGTATTGACTAAATATATTGCATCATGTATTTCTTCTGGCGATAAAAAAGCTAATTTTTCAGATATCTCATGCAACTCCCCTTTGATAAAGATTAAATTTTCTGAAATTATACTTGGCTCAGTACGCCCATAAACAAAAATCCTATATGAATCAGAAAGAAACTTTTCAATTAAATTTAAGCCAATAAAGCTCGCCCCCCCAACTAAAATAACTTTTTTCATATCATTTCATCTCTATTACTGAATTGTATAATTTTTCAGTTATTTTTGTTACTTGCTTCCAACTATGATTATCAATAACGTATTCATGGGCTTTAAGTATTTTGACTGTTAAATCTTCACGAGTATAACTACTAATTTCTAAAAGGTGCTTTGCGATTGATTCTGGTGTTCCTTCTGCCAACCAGCCAATGTCGTTTTTATTTAATATTTCCGACATATTAGCACCCGGCGTAACTAAGCATGCAATACCAAAATATAACGCCTCAAGAATTGCCATGGGAAAACCTTCATATCTAGACGTTAAAACAAATACATCTGATTCTTTAAAAGCGTTAATTTTCTGCTCACCAAAAACACCACCTTTAAATTTTATGTAAGGTGAATCTAAACTTTTAATACAAGATCTAACAATTGCCTCTTCTTTCTCACTTCCGATTCCATAAATATCTAAATGTATACGGTCAATCAAACCTTTTTCTTTTATCAACATTAGAGCATCAAGCAAAATATCAGTGCCTTTATGATTAAAGTCAATTCTAGAAAGGTAAATGAATCGAATAGGCTCTTCTTTACTGACCGTCTTTTCAGTCGGATTTTCATAATTAAAATCTAAAGCATTTGGCTCAATATACTCGCTGTCATTCCAGGACAAAGAATTTTTTTTCTCATCTTCATTAGTAAATATCGTTCCAGCGGCTGAAGATATAAACTTTTTATAAAATACTCTATTTGCAATCATCTTCTTTAGCTTTGACTTTTTCTGAGCCGCTTTCATCAAACTTGAATGAGGTTTTACAATATATTTAATGTTTAGAGACTTTAATAGCTTATATAATGAATAATACTTTAGATAATAAATACCATGAAAAACTACCAAATCGAAGCTTTCTAAAAATAGTGAGGGTGTTTTAATATCAAAGAAATTAAACACCTCAATTTCTTGTGAATCGAATGAGTTATCAAAAATCAAAAGTGATGGTTTTATTAATTCACTGTGTAGGCTGTGCATTTTGATCATCTCAGGGATCAATCGACCAATACCGTTCGATGGCTCTATTTCATTCCCAACAACATGTAAAACTTTCATTACTCTTCCTTTACCTTAGCCTTTTTCTTTAAAATAAAAAAGCCGGGCATTTTAACGACAATTAAAAACACTGACAAAATAATAAAACATAACCAAGACTTGAAATACAAGAAAAATGAAAAGTCATTATTGATTGGTAATGTAAGTAGCGTGACAATATAAACGGCATGGGCATAACCGTGCAGGTATCTGCTGAATACCCCCTTCAAAATATATAAACCAACGATATTCATAGTGACAATTAAAGGAGCTATTATAAGCGATATATCGCCAAAAATAGTCCATGCATGTGATTGCATATAAGTATTCGAGTTAACCCATGCACTACCAGCTGTAGGAAAAAATATTGTAATAATTTCAGCAGCAGGATCTATTGCCGCAAACCCAAACGAGCCAGCTAATGGCATACCATAAGTTATACGCTCAAAGTCTGGGGTCAGTACATCATACATCATGTATGCGCCTTCGGCTTGGCCAATAAACATTCTTCCAGCAACTGCGTTTAAAACCTCTCCAATGGGCGTTTCATGTAAAACCATGAAGCCACCTGCCAAAAACATTAATCCTATTAGTGGTGTAATTAATACATAAAAGTAGTTAATATTTTTTGCTTTTTTTAGATACAAAACAAATAACATAAAAAATACCATTACTAATTTAGACTTTTGTAGGTCATACAAGCAATAAAAAGTCATCAGGTAAAAATTAATATAAAATATCTTTGATGTGGAGGGTAGTATCTGTTTACATATGTAGGAATAAATTAGTGATACATAAGGGAAATACATAAAAATATACCCTATAAAAAGCCCACCCATTCCTGTTTCTTGTTTAAGTATTTTTGCCTTCAGCAGAGCAGCACCTATAGCATCTCCCTTTAGAGCCAGTAGGATCGGTAGCTGCCCTATAGAAGCAACCTTAATAAACACTACAACAATTGAAATTAGCAATAACCCTACACCCATTCCTTTTGAGACAGGCACCGTTTTTAGATTAATATCTAAATCAATGTATTTAGAACAAAAAGATAGCATGAGCAATAAAGTGGCAATTGAACATGTTGTATAGCGAAATGTTAATTCTAAAAGCTCTTGCGACATTCCAGTTTGAATATTCAAGACTAGAGGGAAGGCAAAAAATGAAACTAAAATTGTACCGGGTATAATTTGAACAAATAGTGTTAAAAAAAGATATGACCCTAAAATAGAGGGTCTAAAAGAGAAAATCCTCAGTTGATAATTTGCTACAAGCGTAGCAAAAATCAAAAATATAAAAATTAGTAGATTTTCTATCACAAAAATTGACCTCAAACACTTAATTATAAAAACTTTCTAATCATTTTATAAAGTCTATATGGCCTAAATAGGCATGTTATGTAATGATAAATTAAATATGTGTTACTTCTTTTAGTGCCAACAAATTTGAGCCACAATGTTTTTTCTTTGAAAATAATATAGTCGTCCCAAATTTTGAATACATCTTTATAACTCAGCTCAGGCCAAATACAATCCTTTTGAAAGCAATAGAGTGAATTCAAGTATTTAGCATTGCCAATAAACTCGCTATGTTGACTCAATGAGTCTCCGACTCGATAGTAGACAGTCTCTTTCTCAAAATAATCAAGACCAATACCCTGCTTTAAAATTTTATACCATAATGGATAATCTTCGAGCATGGCGTATCTCTCGTCAGCGAAGCCAACACTCTCTAGCGTTTTTTTATTCATAAACGATGTTGGTGCTAAAATATTGCAACCCTTCAAGAGCATATTAAACTGCTCAGCTTGCGTCATAGCAAAAAGTTTTTGATCATTTTTTGCCACTTTTTGATTTTTTAAATCACCCGAAAATAAGATGGCGTCAGAGAATAAAACTTGCGCTTCAGGATGTTCTTTTATGTAGTTAAGATTATCGCAAATGCAGGTATCTACTAATATATCGTCGGCAGCAATCGTTTTAACCCATCGTCCAGTCGCATTTCGCCAAACAATATTGCAGTTTGCTGAAACTCCTTTATTTACTTTATTTTTATATAAGGCAGCTCTGTAGAAGTGATGCTGATTCGATTGCAACCAATCACTGGCAACTACGGTAGTATTATCACTAGAGCCATCATCGCTTATTAATAACTCTATATTTTTTGCTTGATAGGTTTGCGTTAACGCACTATTAAGTGTTTCGAGAATTGTGCTTGAAGAGTTATAGGCAACAATAGCAATTGTAATTACTTCTGACATATAAAGTCACTCATAATATTAGATTTAAAAAGGCAAGTTGAAAGGTTTATTTAAACATTAGAGCTGACTTTTTATTACGCAGGTAATTTAGAGTAATAAAAGCAACAACTATAAAGTATACTGAATAATTTAAAGCATAAGCGTAAGTAACACCATTTAGGCCGTATTGACTCACAAGGTATTTTGCTAAAAGTACAAAACCAATCGAAAACACTATTTCCGTTGTTATGAATAACTTTGTCATTGCCTTTGCCAACATTACGTAACTAAGAAGCCACGAAGCCAATTTAATTACATCACCTATAAGCTGCCATTTAAAAAGCTCAGCCATGGGTATAAACTCCTTCGAGAAGAGAACTTGTATAATAAGTTCTCTAAGAAAATATATTAACATAGCCATTAAAATCACTATTGGAAGTATTATTTTATAACCATTTATCAATTCTTTTTTAATTTCTTTTTTAGATGTTAATTCAGCAAGCTTAGGTAGGTAATAGATCCCTAATGTTGTAGTAACCACCATTAAATACATACTTGAAATATACCAGATAGCTTGCCAATAACCCGCCTCTTGCCAACTTAAATTATTACCTAAGTAGTCGCGAACAATAAGGTGAGAGATAGGAGCTACTGCAGCACTTGTTAAAGTCATTGCTGAAAATTTAAATAATTTTTTAGCTTCTATTTTATCAAAGCGCTTTCGAAATGCTGATAATTTAATCAGTGCATGGTGACGAATCGCCCAAATAAGTACCAATAATATTATTGATTGATTGGTTACCATAGCAATGAATACGCCTTCTAATCCTAGCCAATAGATCATCACTAAGGTAAAAATTAAACTAAAGACGCTTTGCACTATATTTATACTAATGAAAACTTTTATCTCTTTGAGACCATTTATTATTGATAAAAGCAGTTGGTTTAATACAAAGAAAATAATACTAAAACCAAAAAGTATAAATATGTAGGTGTAATCACGATTTTTTAAGAAGTAATCGGCCAATTGTCCTGAAAAAACGCATACGATTATTCCGGCACTAACAGCAGTGAAAAAACTAATAACTGTTGCGGTACTAAATAGCGCACTTGTTGTTTTATTTTCAACTGAATACTCAGCTGTATGCTTTACAACCCCTTGGTTAATACCACCTTGACCAGCAGTCATAGCAATCTGAATAAAATTTTGAAGTTGGCCCATCAATGCAAGCCCTGAAGGGCCAACTAAAACAGCTACAGCTTTATTTATCACTAGAGCAGCGAGCATTTTCACTGCGGTAGCAATAAAACTCAAAACAGATGTTTTAAGTAATGTCATATAAAGAAACAGCGTTGATTACTTGATCTAAATCTTCACTTTCCATAACAGGAGACAACGGAAGACTTATAACTTCTTTATGGATTAGCTCGGTAATTGGAAACGATTGATTACTCCAATCCGGATAAGCACTTTGCTTATGTGGTGGCTTAGGGTAATGAATTAAAGTTTGTACACCCAGATCGTTCATATAGGCTTGAAAAGTAACTCTATCAGTAGCCCTAATAACAAATAAATGCCACACATGTGTTTCTTCAGTTGTTATATCTGTATCATCTGCAAATGGAAGTATAAACTGAGAACCCTTCAAAGCACTCATATACCTTGCAGCTACCGCACGTCTATGGGCTATTTCGTTATCTAAATAACGTAGCTTAACCCTAAGCATAGCAGCTTGTATTTCATCTAAGCGGCTATTGACACCTTGATAAACATTTTCATACTTTTCTTTACTTCCATAGTTGCCAAGCGCACGAATTGTATCGGCTAATTCTTGATCACTGGTAGTTACAGCTCCAGCATCACCAAGGGCTCCCAAATTCTTCCCTGGATAAAAGCTAAAACCACTGGCATCACCCCAACTACCCGCTTTCTTACCACCTAGGCTAGCGCCATGGGCTTGAGCGGAATCTTCCAGAACAAGTAAGTTACTGCGCTTTGCTATACCCATAATAGCTGGCATATTTGCCAATTGCCCATATAAATGAACTACCAGTATTACTTTCGTTTTAGAAGTAATTGCTGCTTCGGTTTTTACAGGACATAGATTGTAACTATGCTGCTCAGGTTCAACTAATACAGGTTTTAATTTATTTTCTGTTATAGCTAAGATACTGGCTATATAAGTATTTGCAGGAACGATAACTTCGTCACCGTCCTTTAACTTTCCTAACTCTTTCCATGCCCTCAAAGTCAACGTAAGTGCGTCTAAGCCGTTAGCAACACCAATGCAATACTTTGTGCCACAATATTGAGCAAACTCACTTTCAAATTCAGCGACTTCTTTACCTTGAACATACCAACCTGACTCTATAACTCTGCTACAAGCAGAAATTAAGTCAGCTTTGTATTGATTGTTAATTTTTTTTAAATCTAGAAAAGGGATCATTATCAACTCATTTATTTTTTCAACAATTAACTGTAATCAAATACTAAATTCAGCAATCCACTTTTCCACTTCGGCCTGAGGATATCCGCGAGTAAAATGACTTCGCCAAGGGTAAGCATTTCGGTTGGAACCATCTTTAAGTTTTATCTTAGTAATTTCACATATAGGTTTAGCCGGATTACCAGCTACAACCCACCCTGAATTTACTGTTTTCCCGACAATACTACCTGCACCTATCAATGTATCAGATTCAACTTTTACCCCCGGTAAAATAACTGACATGGTCGCAATTACAGCAAAGTCACTAATTTCACAACCAAGTAGAACTTCACTTGGTGGGTGGGGATCATTTGTAAGTACGACATATGGAAAAATCCATACATAATTACCTATTTTTGACTTATTCCCAATATGAACATTACTATGGCACTTTACGTAATCGCCGATAGTGCAATGCCCTTGGATATCACCCAACGTACCAATTTGAAATCCAACACCTGCCGTTGTCTTCTCTCTAATAGTTACACGATGGCCTGTGACTAAATTATCGCCAAAGGTAGAAGCAGCATAAAAAATACTATGGCTACGGATATAGCTATTTTTTCCAAGAACTAATGGCAACCCTTCAGAAAATGCATTCTCGACTCCTAACTCACAGAACGATTCAATAACTGAGTTATCGCCTATAGATACATTTTCGTGAACAATAGTAAATGCTCCAATTGTTACATCTTTTCCAATTGAAGCTGTTTCACTAATAATAGCTGTTGGATGAATCAAATTCGCCATCTTGAGTTCCTTTTAATAAGAGTAAAAACCAATACCCGTTTTTCTACCTAATTTTTTTGCGCTAACCATTTTACGAAGCAAATATGAAGGTCGATACTTTGAGTCTGAAGTTGCTGTATATAGAGCCTCCATAATTGATAAGCAAACATCATTACCGATAAGATCAGCTAAAGCTAATGGCCCTAATGGGTGATGAGCACCTAATTTCATTGCCGAATCAATCTCTTCAGCACTTGCAACTTGACTACTTAAAATTTCAACAGCTTCATTAATCATAGGAATAAGCAACCTATTCACAATAAATCCAGGGCTATCTTCAACACGCACAGGTTTTTTCTGTAATAAAGTACAAAAATCCCAACACTTGTCCACTACTGAGGTTGAGGTAAGCATTGATGGTATTATTTCAACCAACTCCATACTCGCTACAGGATTAAAAAAGTGAATACCTATGAAGTTTTCTGGGTATTTATAGCCTGCAGCCATATCTGTTACAGATAAACTGGATGTATTTGTTGCCCAAATAGTATTCTCTGTTATGAAACCAGTATAATCTTGAATAATTTGCTTTTTTTGATTGATATTTTCACTAATAGCTTCAAAAACAAAATCATAACTAGCTTCGTTCGCCAACTCTTTTACGATATCAATTTTATCTAATACATCGCTCTGCGATTCTTTTAATTGCATTCGCTTTAAAGAGCGTTTAACTAATTTTTCAAGTTCAGGTTTTAGGCATATGACTTTTTCTTCACTTCTAACTAAAATGGTAACGTTAAAACCTTTTAGGGCGAATTGACTCGCAACTCCAGCCCCCATAGTACCGGCGCCTATCACCAAAATATTACTAAACATTATTTACGCCTTTTAAAAACTCATCATAATTTCGAATGTAATCAGATTCATCGTAATGTTCACTTGCTAATACAAGTAACACACAATCATCGCTAAAATCGTGCATTTCCCGCCATATCATATCTTCAATCAAAATACCTTTAGTGGCTGAATCCAACCACTCTTCTTTTCTTTGTATGCCATCATCAAGTGTCATGCGGCATTTACCTGTTACACAAACGGCTACTTGCTTTAGCTTTTTATGGGCATGAAAACCTCTAGCAACACCAGGCTTAGTTCCAAAAATGTAATACACTCGCTTGATATCAAATGGTATTGACTTATTACTTTCAAGAGAAACAAGCGATCCTCGTTCATCACCTAATGGCGGTAAGTTAATTAGTTTAATTAAGCTCATAATTATTCCTTAATTATTTCTAACAAATACTGCCCATAATTATTTTTAAGTAGTGGTTTTGCTAAATCTATTACCTGTGACTTGGTAAGCCAACCATTATTAAATGCAATCTCTTCTAAGCAAGCTACTTTATAACCTTGACGTTTTTCAATTGTTTCAACAAAGCTTGCAGCTTCTAATAAGCTTTCGTGCGTTCCAGTGTCAAGCCATGCAAAACCGCGCCCTAACATCTCTACATTAAGGTTTTTACTTTTCAGGTACATATCATTTAAGCAAGTTATTTCTAGTTCACCACGGCTAGAAGGTTTTACATTTTTTGCCATTTCCACAACTTGGTTGTCATAAAAATACAAACCCGTGACCGCAAAATGAGATTTAGGCTTTATAGGTTTCTCTTCTATTGATATGGCCTTGTTATTCTCATCAAACTCAACAACACCAAAGCGTTCTGGATCTTTTACTTGGTAACCAAACACTGTTGCACCATTTTTATTTTTTGCATTCTCAACGGCATGTTTTAGCTTTGGTGTAAAACCTTGTCCATAAAAAATATTATCACCTAAGACTAAGCACACATCATCATCACCGATGAAATCCTCACCGAGTATAAAAGCTTGAGCTAACCCATCAGGACTTGGTTGGATAATATAAGAGAAATTAACACCAAACTCACTGCCATCACCTAATAAACGTTCAAATCCGGCTATATCGTCTTTTGTTGTGATTATAAGTATTTCACGGATCCCAGCTAACATCAGGACAGAAATTGGATAATAAATCATTGGCTTATCATAAACAGGCAGCAATTGCTTTGAGACACCTTTAGTTATTGGATAAAGTCTTGTCCCCGAACCACCTGCTAATACAATACCTTTCATTATTTATCTTCCTTCATTTCATTCAGTGTGCCTAAACGCTCTCTTTGATAGGAACCATTTTGTACATTCTCACACCAGTTAGTATTAACCAAATACCAATCCACTGTCTTACGCAAACCAGTTTCAAACGTTTCTACTGGTGTCCAATTGAGTTCACAACTCATTTTTGTTGAGTCTATTGCATAACGCCTATCATGACCGGGACGATCTGCTACATATGTAATTTGCTCTTTATATTTCGATTTTTTAGGTACCAGCTCATCTAATATGCTGCAAATAGTTTGCACAACTTCTATATTTTTCTTCTCATTATGCCCACCTATATTATACGTTTCTCCAACTTTTCCTTCAGTGACCACTTTATAAAGAGCTCTTGCATGATCATCGACATATAACCAATCGCGAATTTGATCCCCTTTACCATAAATAGGGAGTTCTTTTCCATCTAGTGCGTTTAGAATAACAAGTGGAATTAACTTTTCAGGAAAATGATATGGACCATAATTATTAGAACAATTAGTTACTATTGTTGGTAAACCATAAGTGCGAAGCCAACTGCGGACAAGGTGATCGCTTGATGCTTTACTTGCTGAGTAAGGGCTACTCGGCGAGTAAGATGTCTCCTCTGTAAATAACGGAAGAGTGCCGCTTTGTTCATCAGGGTGTGGTAAATCACCATAAACTTCATCTGTAGAAATATGATGAAATCGAAAATCAGCTTTTACAGGATCACTTAATCGATTCCAATAACATCTAGCAGCCTCTAGCAAATTATATGTGCCAATAATATTGGTTTGTATAAATTCAGCGGACCCGGTAATTGAGCGATCAACATGGCTTTCTGCTGCCAAGTGCATAACCGCATCTGGTTCATATTGATCAAATATGCGATCTAATTCTGAACGTTCACAAATATCAACTTTTTCAAAGTAGTAGCGCTCGTTATCCTGAACGGCAACTAATGATTCTAAGTTTCCAGCGTACGTAAGTTTGTCTAAATTAATGACCGTATCGTTCGTATTTTCAATTATATGCCTAATGACTGCTGAACCAATAAACCCAGCACCACCTGTAACAAGAATTTTCAAAATATATCTCTCTAAATTTAATCTTATCGACCCATACCAAATAATACGACTTTAACAGTCTTAAATAATATTTTAATATCCAACCAAGTACTATGATGCTTGATATAATATATGTCATATTTATGCTTCCAAATGGCATCTTCTGTAGATGCACCATAAGGATAACTAATTTGCGCCAGCCCTGTAATACCTGGCTTCACAGCATGTCTAAAGCGGTAATAAGGAATTTCTTTTTCGAGGCTATCTATAAACACCTCTCTTTCTGGACGAGGACCAACAATTGACATCTCACCTCTAAAAATATTAATTATTTGAGGTAATTCATCAATACGTGTTCGCCTTATAAACTGTCCAACTCGTGTAACTCTACTATCATTTTTTGATGCCCATTGTGCACCTGATTTTTCTGCATTCTTGCTCATTGACCTAAATTTAATCACAGAGAATTCTTCGTTATATTGCCCTGTTCGCCTTTGCTTATAAAAAATAGCTCCTGGTGATTCTAATTTAATAAGTAAGGCAGTTATCAAGCCAATAGGAAGCGCAATTAACGTAAGTAAAAGTGCAGCGGCTATATCCATAACCCTTTTTGCAAACTGTGTTCGCTTATGCGATAAAATCGAAAATGCCTTCTGATGCAAAAAGTAACTACTATGAAGTAAAGCAACTTCTGTATAACCAAATCGTGCATCTAAATAACTAACGAGAGGCTCCACCCAAGCGCCTAATTCAGTCGCAACAACTAAGTAATGTCTTTGCTCTAAACTTAAATCCGCAGCTTGGTAGTGACATATTACTTGCTTGCTTAAATCTTTTAAGCTGTAGTCATTGACCTTGATATCAAAATCATAGTTACCGACAAGCTTATTAATTAACGACTCTAAACTTTCAGGGCAATATACATATATAGTTTTTTGTTTTAAAGCTTCACTACTTGCTTTAAATCTATTATGTACATGTATATCTGTATGGTTTATTTTATTTTCGAACATTCGATTTCTTTCTATATTTAATTGCAACATAACTCTTAGCGTAAAAGTCTGTCTAAATAACAACACTTCATCGCTAAATAACAGCTATACTAGAAGTCAGCTTTTTTTAGAAAAATACTGCATTAGAACAAACATCACGCTCAAGGCAAAGCCTAATACGGCCCCTAGGATACATATAAGCAACCTCTTAGGTTTGAACTTTTCCTCAGGAACAATAGCTTTATCTATTGTCTTAAAAATATACTCATCTCTAACCTCAGCAAATAAAATTGTCTTCGCTTGTTCTTCTATTAATTTAAATAAAATAGTACGAATACCAGCAATCGTGGTTTCTGATATTTGTTTATTTAAAAACTCAGTGCTGCGCTTAGCCTCGAGCACATCCCTACTTTTCATTTCAGCATTAATATCTTCAACCAGCCATGTAACCCAATTCTTTGCTATATAAGGTGATACATGTTCGATTGAAATCGTCACCATTCCACTATCTTTGGCTAATGCAACAGACATTATCTTATTAAACTCTTTGTATGCTTCCTGCATCGATGGCTCAGCTTTAAATGGAAGATTAACATCTCTCACCCACTGACTTTCTGACACTAGGTAATCATCTTCATCATAACTCAAAGTATTATCAGCCATATTCCATGAATCTACTGCCATTAAATCAGGTAATATTTTATGACGCTGTATAAATTCACTAATAAATTGTCTTGACTTGATTACTTCTATAGCCATTTTAACGTTTTCATCCCCATCGTCGCCAAGACTTATCCCAGCCATACTTGCTAGGCCACCGAGCTGCCCAGCTAAAGCACCTAACCCTCCACCTGACTTATCTGTATCGGCAGGTGCAAGTAGCGCTTCTGACTTATATATATTAGGGCTATTAATCGCAAATAATGCAGCCCCTAAAGTAAATAAAGAAGTGATAATTACTATCAATATCTTTTTCTGTAAAATAGCTAATATCAGCTCATTCGGATCAATTGAATCCTCAGCTATTTCCTGCGTTTTCACACTAACTTCTTGATAATCATTCTCTGTCTTTAACATTACTTCAATTCTCTATTTACAATACATATCACGGATACTGCTTGAATTAGCTACTGAAATCCTGGAAACCGTTATATACATGACTCTAACTCATAGTAACTAGCGATTTGTGAGTTCATTACCTAAAGATTACCAATAGCTGCTACTGCAATACCTAATTGATAAACGATCTGTGTAACAGTACTCCACAGCGTGAGATTGTCCATGTAATTTGAATTAAGCGGCACTACTATTGTGTCACCAGCTTCAATCAGCTGAGAATCATTAACAGCAAACCAACTACCACTATCAGGAATTTTAACTGAACCGTTTGCTTTAATAATGTAAATCCGTTCATCATCCGCACGCTCTTTTAAACCACCACTTAGGGCTATATAATCTTCAAAGCTGGTTCCTGGTTTATATAAATGTGAGGTTGCGTAATTTACTTCACCGATGACGCTGATAGAGTCGCGTTTACTTGGTACATATAAAGTGTCACCGTCTTGCAGCACTAAGCGTTGTTTGTCTTCAACAATTAAAGGTAAATCAATAACTAATCGGCCAACCGCTTCTACATTAGCTAAGTCATTGAGTAACTTATTCATCTCATCATACGAAAGTGAATTGCTACCGACCGAATTTTCAAAACTCTTCTGCGCTATATCTCTGCGTAATTCTTCAGATAACTTAGCGAGTTGCTGTTGCTCTTGTTTACGAATTGATTCTCGAGTGAAAATAGCTGCTTTTTCTTCGGCAAACTCTGAAAAACCACCAGCGCGCTCTAGTAAGTTAGTTAATGTTTCACCACGACGAATTGTATACGACCCAGGAAATTTAACTTCACCTTTTAGCTCAACTTTTACATTTTCTTGCCAGTTAGGGATTGAGAATACATTTAAACTGTCTTTACTACGAAGAATGCGATTATCATCAGACTCTCCAAGTATAGCTTTATGCAAATTAAACTTAATATGCTCTACTTTTGATGCATCACCAGCTAATATACGGGTAATTTCAGCTTGCTCTGTATAAGCAGATTCAAGTAGACCACCTGCTGCAATAATAAGATCATTGACCTCACTACCTATCGTTAATGGATAAATCCCTGGATAAGTAACATGACCATTGATCTCTACCAGTTGCATTGCTTGTCTAACATTTGCTTGCAGTTTTAACTTTGCGATAACCGGCTTTAGCAAGTTATTACGACTAAACAGAGCATAATCTTCAGGCTTTAGTTTTTGCTCTTCTTCTTCAGCTTTGCGTTTTGAGATTTCAGCAATAGTTAAGTTTGAAGTATCCTTTAGTTGTAATTCCATATCATCTGTAGCAACACCAATGTATTTTTCAAACTCTTTCTTTTGGTATTTATGCCATTGCTGAACTTTCACCTGCTGCGCTTGCTGTTCTTCGGTGAGGGCCATATTTTTTAAAGCTAACTCTTCAGCTTCTTTTTCTTCGTAACGACTAAAAACTAATAGTTTATCGTTTGCTTTTAACTCAAAGTCATGTGCAGTTGCTTTTACAATAGCTTGCGCTATGTCGAATTGACGCACTTCAATATCACCTGAAATATTAATTTCACGCACTAATAAAGCGTAACTAAGGTCAGCTTGTGGTAACAAATCACCACGAACAGACGTTAATACATCCGAAATATGCTTGCCTTGATACCATTGATAATTACCTGGTCGTGCAACAGCACCAATTACACTAATTGAGTTTTGATACTGCAAGCTTACCGGATTAAAGCGAATTCTATCGCCATCACGTGGGATATAGGCAATATCTTTGCCACTAAAGTCTACTGATAAAATTTCTTTAGCATTGTAATTATTAAAACGCTCTACAATTGCTTTTTGTGCATACGCTCCAGGCTTCAAGCCACCGGCCATTTTTAATACGTCTTGGGCATTTTCATTATTCTTCAATTCAAATATAGCTGGGCGCTTCACTAACCCTTCAACGGCTACTTGTGAACCAACTGGTGGAATAAATACTACATCCCCTGGCTTTAAGATGATGTCGTTGCGGCTATCACCTTTTATAAGTAGATCATAAAGATCAAAGTTTGCAACAACTTTACCAGCACGTTTAACTTGAATGTTACGCAAAGATGCAATTTCAGATACACCGCCGCTAATAAACAAAGCATGTGACACTGTGGTCAACGACGATACGCTATAACTACCCGGCTTATGTGCTTCACCCAATACTAGGATACGCATGCTGCGTAATTTTCCTAGCGATACAAACGCTTTTACACCTATAACTTCTTGTGCAACTTTGGCTTTGATAAGTTCTTTTATTTCGCCGAATGTAAGCCCAGCAACTTCAACAGGGCTTAAATTAGGGATATTAATTCGGCCTTCACGATCAACATTAACTTCATAGCTTTCACTTTCTTTGCCATAAAAATTAATTTTTAATTGATCACCACGGCCAATTAAATATGTTTCTGGTACTGCCGCATTTTCACTTGGCATAAATGTAGTTGGCTCGCCAGAAAACAACTCGTAGCCAAATGGTTTTATTTCGTCTAATTGCGGCTTAAAGCGTTCTTCGTCGGTTAACTCAGGCTCTTCTTGTAATTGGCGAGGCTGAATTGTAGGCTCATCTTCTTTTATTGAGCTTGATGATGATTTACCGGTAATTGTGGATAGATCGACACCATACTGCTTAGCCAGTGCCTCTTGCTGGGCTTTTGGCAGCTTTTTAAATTGTTCAATCTGCGCTGCACTCGGTGTAAATGCAAATGCAGATGCAGTCGTTAACAGTAAAAAAGTTATTAAAAATCGTTTAAAAAGCATCACAAGTAGGTTTATCCCTAGAACTACAGCCAAAAGATTGGCTATTCTACATTATTTCACTACAAATAAAAAAGGGACTTTCGTCCCTTTATTACAGTTAAATGTCACTTAACAGAGCTAAACTGTTAAAAACTGTAAACCAGTGTCAGCGACGTTTCTGTGTCTGTACTTTCTTTATCATCAGCAACATCTGAGTTGTTGGTGATGTTATAAGCAACTTTCATTTGTAATGAGCCATTTATCTTAGCTAAAAGTGCAGTTTCTGAACGTGTTTTAGTGTTAGTATCACCGTATTCAACTGCAACTAACTGAGTAAACTTAGCGTTGTCAGATATCTGCCAATTATAATCAAGCTTACCTAAAGCAATAACTTCACCTTCACGCTCACCAGCTAAAGAGTTGCCATTTTCATCTACTTCACTACTTGTATCAGGGTATTGAAAATATTTATAACCAGGACCAATTTCAGCATTTAGCCACATGTCAGAACGATCTAACAAGCGTTGACCATAACCAGCTGAGATAACCGACTCACTGCGATAAGCGCCAAAGTAATCTGAAACATGTGAACCATAGATATATAAATGAGCATGATCTTCATTTAATTTATAGTTACCTTGTGCTGATAACGAATATTTTTCGTTAGTACGCTGCTTTTCTTTTATACCCGCTTCATTTTCAACGTTGTCTTCTTTATAAAGACCGTTAATTTTATACTCGTTATTCCAGCTTTCTAAGTTATGTAATGCCTTGATGCCACCCTTAAGAGTGGTTGTTTCAGTATTACCGCTAGTTATGATTGCACCTAGCTCACTGGTAACTTCCCATGTTCTAGCGTCTTCTGCGAATGCGTTAGTTGTAGCTGATACTGCAACTAAAATTGATAAAAGCTTTAATTTCATTAAAAATAACCTTTGTTACTTGTATATTGATTAATCTTGCTTGTGCAAATGAACATCCATTTGCGGAAACGGAATAGTGATATCCGCATCATCTAATGCGATTTTAATGTTCTCAATTAAAGACCAATAAGTTGGCCAGTAATCGCCTGAGTTAACCCACGGACGCACAATGAAGTTTACGCTTGAATCTGCGAGCTCAGACACTGATACGTTATAAGCTGGATCTTTAAGAATGCGTGACTCTTGATCTAGTACTGATTTAAGTACTTCTTTTGCTTTGCGTAAGTCTGCATCATAACCAACACCAATAACTAGATCGATACGGCGAGTTGATTCGCGCGAGTAATTAATAATTGAGTCAGACATAATTTTAGAGTTGGGCATGATGATAACTTTGTTATCTGGTGTGCGTAGTTCAGTAGAGAAAATTTCGATTTTTTTCACTGTACCAGCTTTACCGCCAGCTTCGACATAATCACCCGATTTGAAAGGACGAAGTAATATAATAAGTACGCCAGATGCGAAGTTAGATAGTGAACCTTGCAGTGCCAAGCCAACTGCTAAGCCTGCAGCACCTAAGATAGCGATAAATGAAGTGGTTTCTATGCCTATTTGTGACAACGCCATTAAGATTGTTGCCATAAATACGATGGCATAAACAATGCTTGATACGAACGAACCTACAGCTTTATCTACTTTCTTTTTATCGAATGCTTTTTCAGTTAGGTTAGAGCAAAATTTTGCAACACGACCGCCCAGTAAAAAGATCACCAATGCAATTACAGCTTGAATGCCATAATGCAAAATCAAACCTGAGTTTTCGTTTATCCAGTTAAGTATTGTATCCATTATCACTCCTGATATTCAGTATTAAGCAGTTTGCTGGTTAAATTATATCTGATTTCAATTTATTATTTAATTAATTAATCTATTTATCTTTAAAAGAACGTCTTTAGGGTTAATTTTTATTTTACCCAACCAGATAAAAAACGATTTAAACATTCATTCTCTGGCTGCTTTATGAACAAAAATATTCAATTTTAAATTTTTTTCACTTTTTTTGCTCTTAACCCTTCACAAGATTTATTATTTTATGTATTATCCGCGCCACACCAAACAAGGTGTGTTGTGGCGGTTGTAGCTCAGTTGGTAGAGCCCCGGATTGTGATTCCGGTTGTCGCGGGTTCAAGCCCCGTCAATCGCCCCATCTTTTCCCTTCTTATCTCAATATCAAATACGCTCTTAAAATTCCATTTTATTAATTAATATTAAGCACAAACCAAAAATAATGGCTGAAGCCTGTTCCCACAAGAAACATACACATGCATTACTCGTATGAGAGCGCTTTAGCGCCGATTGGTTGTTGCATATAATACCAATCTGCATAAAGATTAAGTCAATTTTATCCAGTCTCTAGAGCATATGCTTTTAACCGTATCAGGAACAGAAATGAATTTATTCCACGCTTGCGAAACCTGTTCGACTATTTCTTC